>WQYB01000053.1 GCA_009781475.1 Treponema sp. | reverse complement strand
GGCAGACGGCGGTGATGTCGAATTTGTCTCTGTAGATGCTGACGGAGTTGTTTCCGTAAGGCTTACAGGAGCTTGCGGTCATTGCCCCATGTCACAGATGACTTTAAAAATGGGAATCGAAAACTACCTAAAAAAAGAAATACCTCAAGTAAAAGAAGTTGTCCGCGTCGAATAACTTGTTACCAATAAGCCGTGTTGATATGGACAAGCGCGGTTGGGATGAATGTGATTTTATCTTTGTTTCCGGCGACGCTTATGTAGATCATCCGTCTTTTGCCGCCGCGCTTTTGTGCCGTATGCTGGAAAGTAACGGCTTTCATGTCGGCATTATCCCTCAACCAGACTGGAAAAATCCTGCATCCTTCACAGTACTTGGTCGCCCGCGTTTGGGTTTTCTTGTAGGCGCGGGCAACATGGATTCGATGGTCGCGCATTACACTGCCGCCAAACGAAAACGCAGCGATGATGCCTACTCTCCCGGCGGCAAAAGCGGCTTACGTCCTGACCGCGTTACACTTGTTTATGTCGAAGGGATAAGGCGTGCACATAAAGATGTGGGAAATTCAAAAATAACGGTAATTATAGGCGGCATCGAAGCCAGCCTTCGCCGTTTCGCGCATTACGATTACTGGTCTGATACCGTGCGCCGCTCGATACTGCTCGATTCCAAAGCGGATATTCTGGTTTATGGAATGGGAGAAAAACCACTGTTACAAATCGCGAAACAGCTAGCAGCGGGTGAAAGTATAAATAATATAACCGATGTGAAAGGCACTTGTGTTCGAGTCCACGGAAAAGATGCCGTCAAACAATGGAAAGATGCTGTTTTTCTTCCAGGTTATGAAAAAGTAAAAAACAAAAACGAGGTATCGTTGCGTACATACGCCGAACATTTTATGATACAAAAACAAAACGCAGATCCGTTAAGCGCAAAGCCATTAATCGAAGAAAATGATAGCGATCGCTTTGTTATTCAAAATCCGCCAGCTACCCCGCTTTCAACAAAAGAAATGGATGAATTATACGATCTTCCATTTACACGAAAAGCTCACCCGGTTTATGACAGCGCAGGCGGAATCAATGCTTTAAAAGAAGTTTCTTTTTCGTTAGTATCAAGCCGGGGATGTTTCGGCGGATGTTCTTTTTGTTCTATTACAAATCATCAGGGGCGAGCTATTACAGGGCGCAGTAAGGAAAGTCTTTTGCGAGAAATACGCAGTTTAACTAAACATAAAGATTATAAAGGTTATATACACGATGTAGGCGGACCTACTGCCAACTTTTTCCGCTCTGCCTGCGAAAAACAAAAAAACGGCGGTTTTTGTACCAACCGTGAATGTTTATACCCTGCCACCTGTCCAAAATTAAAAACGGATCACAGTGAATATTTAAAAACACTTGACGCTCTGCGAAAAGTGCCGGGAGTAAAAAAAGTTTTTATCCGTTCAGGTTTGCGTTTTGATTATATTCAAGCCGATAAAAAACATGGAAAAGAATTTTTAGAAAAATTATGCGAACATCATGTAAGCGGTCAGTTAAAAGTAGCCCCGGAACATATATCGACTAACGTTCTAGCGGCAATGGGAAAATCCGGCAGCACTAATGGTTCCAGTTACGACGAGTTCAGAAAAGATTTTACGGCTGTAAATAAAAAACTGGGGTTAAAACAATATTTACTACCATACTTTATATCGGCGCATCCCGGCAGCGGTATAAAAGAAGCAAAAGAACTTGCACAATATCTAAAAAACACAGGTTTTGCTCCCGAACAAACACAGGAGTTTTACCCCACACCCGGTACTATGTCTACAGTTATGTATTATACGGGTTTGGATCCAAGAACAATGTCGCCGATTTATGTCGCGAAAGGTGATAAAGAACGCCGCAAACAAAAAGAGCTATTAGGAAAATAACCATTTGAAGAAGATAAAAAACGTCCACGGATTATTCATACTAAAGTATGCGCAGATCGTAAATCTTAATCCGTGAAAATCCGCAGACAATTAAATATTAATTTCTAAAGTATTATTTTTACCGTCAAGTTTAAAAGTTGCTTTTTTATCCATACAAGAAATTACATAAGAACCTTTAAAACCTTCCAGTGATATACAGCCGTCTTCCGCGCTTTGCAATGTTGTTTCCGTGCGCCACTCATTTTCGATTTTTGCTTTTAACGCTTTATACGAAGGTTTTTCGCTGTTATCAGTTCTTAAAAATCCCGCAGGAGCGTGAAGCCAAGCGTCATCTCCGCCTGACCAATTGGTAATCGCTTCTACTTTTGGGTGAGAAAAAAGTATTTCATACATTTCAATTAATTCTTTCGCTTGACGTTCCTCTCCTTGCGGTGTTGTTTGCCATTCATCAACTTGCCAATCATTAAGATCTTCAATATGAGGCGGCATTAAATCCCCGGAGATTAGTGTATTTTCTGTAAAATGAATTGGCAAGCCAAAGCGGGAGAACCGCTCTAATACATCATGTGTTTTTTCCGCACCCCAATATCCCTGATGCTGATGCGATTGGATACCGATAACATCGATTGGGATTCCAGCCTGCAGACATTTGTCTATCAATATTTCATATTCATTAGATACATCAAAATCGTTTAACAAAAGTATCGCGTCAGGATTCGCGCGTTTTGCGGCAGAAAAAACTTCTTTTACAAGAGGGATTTGTCCGTACTCTTTACAAATCCTTGTAATAGCGTTGTCGTATTTATTAAAAATCGGCATTATGACAACTTCGTTAATTACATCCCATGTATCTATAATTCCTTTAAACGCAGAAACATCACGTTCAATACGCTCAATAACTTTTTTTAATATTTCGGCATTGGAATATTCCATAAGCCACGGAGCGCAAACCGTATGCCAGCAAAGAGGATGCCCTTTTGTTTTAATGTTACGTTCATTAAACCAGGCGGCAGCCGCTTTAAGGCGTTTTTCATCAGGTTTGCCTTCCTGCTCTTCATAACGGCCAATGTAAAAAGGCAATGTAGCGTAATTATGAATAGAAAAAAGTTTGTTTAGTTTTTCTTCAAGGAAAGCTGGTCTGTTTTTATCACTTGCACTTTCTTCAATCATACTGCCATCAGGTTTTCCGCCGGCAAACTCTACAGCGTCAAATCCTCCAACGCCAAATAAAAATTGACTTTCGATCTGGTTAATTTTAAACTCCATGTTTTTTAAAGGAGAACCGCCTTGCGATACCATTCGAAGCTGTACAGCGGCTTTACGATGTTCATAATTTTTTGTTACCGTTTTTTCGAGTACCATTTTTTTAAAACCTTTTCCGCTTTTTTTCCATGAATATTAAAACTTTTATCTGTTTTCGCTTTTGCGGTATTGTAAATTTTCGTACTCCATTCCCACCAGAAAAATCCGGCAAACCAGGGTTCATCAAAAAATGTTCGAAGACACGACGAATAAAAATTTACCTGCTCATCTTCACTGTAAGGGAAATGCCTGTGGGTAAAATCCCAGGGCATCGTGGCGCAGCCTTCCGCGCTTCTGCAGCCAATTTCTATAAAGATAACTTTTTTGCCCCACTTATCGCTTAACTCTTTTACGCGTTTTTTAATCGGCTGCCACGCTTTGTACATATTTTCTTCAGGTTCGCCGCCTTTTTTCGCGACAGGATAATAAGCGCTTGTTCCGATATAATCAACAGCGTCAAACCATTTAACATTATCTTCGCTGCCCCAATTGGCATTGTAAATAACAGAACCTTTGTAAAGTTTTCTTACGTTTTTTATCAGCTTCCGCCAATGAGCGGTTTTTCTTTCTGCCGCGACCATTTCGCAGCCAACACAAAACATTTCGCAATTTGTATATTCAGCCATTTCGGCATAATGACAAACAAATGCGTTGTAATGTTCAAACCACTCGTCCCAATACATATCTTTTCCCATCATATTTTCATCAGGAAAATTGATCTCCGCACGCCAAACCCCGTCTTCGCAATTAATAACAGGTTTTAAACAAACCTTTAAACCAAGTTCACGAGCTTTTTTTATAGCAAACTCAACATCTCTGTCTTTTACAGTATATCTATAATCAAAGTTGATCCTTGTAGACGAAAACTTTTCCTGCATTACGATAAAAGAAATGCAAATCCATTCGTTTCCCGCTTTTTTTAATTTTTCAATACTCGCTGCAGCTTCAGGTGTTCTGTAATCACCTGCATGAGCGTCAAAACCATACGAAAATCCTTTAATAAACATAAAACCTCCAGAGTAGCAACTATCATTACATTATGTTATTTATATTTTGAAATCAAGTGGTATTTTTACCGATATCATCAATAAATTTCAAAATCAAAAATCTTGATGGTCGACGAACCTGAAATAGAAGAAAAACGCGGTGAATGCCGCTGAATAAAAAGATGCGATACAGTATTTAAATCAAACGGTATTTGAGTTTGGTATATTGGCTGCCTGAAATCGGTAAACGGCACATCAATTTCGATAATTTTGTTATTTACAGTATGTATGGGGTATTCAACATGAAAATGATTTCCATCATTAAAAAGCGCAAGTTCCCAGCCAACTCCTTCATCACCCAGTACTTTAAAACGTAAACCTGTACCTTCTCTTATAATGTGAATTATCATTGTATTTAAAGTAACAACTTGTACCGTACACCAATCTTCACTTTCAGGCAGATAAGTTGTCAAAGATAAAACGGATTTTTCCTGCTTTTCTATAATTTCATATCCTATTTGGAAAGTCATAGATGAAGCGGATATTAATTCCTGATTGGCAGCATCAATCCTTGAATACCAGCCTGCATGAGCATGGAAAACTTGCCATTTTTGATTTACAGATGATGATTGAGTTGATGTATTATACCATATTAAAAGAATAGAAATTACAACAATAATAATCGCGGCAGAAAAAAATATGAACTTTTTATTTTTTCTGTTTATAAAAGCAACAAGATATTGTATTAAACTGTACGACGGTTTAGGGTTTATAAAGATCATTTCTTTTTGTTGAACAGAATTATATTTTTCTATAAGTTCATCGATACTTTTAACACCAAGTTTTCGATACAATTTTGTACGGTGATAATCGACTGTATGTTCGCTGATATTAAGTTTAACGGCAATTTCTTTTGCCGTATGTCTTTCGATTAACAAATTGAATAATACCTGTTCTTTCGGTGTAAGATTTTTCATAAATTTATAGTATCATAAATAAAAAGCTGCCAAAAGGCTGCCTGCATGAGCATTTATAAAAATGACAAAGACAGACAGCCGCTCTTACCTTAACTAAAAAGTATCAAAGTCAAAAACTTTAATGGTAGATGCGCCATGAATAGTACCGTGACCTTTTCTGACAAAATTTATACTTGTTATTTCACTTCTGTTAAACGGCGCATTATATCCCCAATAATAAACAAATCTGGAAAATGGTATAGTAAATTCAACCACTTCATTATTGATAGTATTTAAAGGGAACTCATACATGCGGTGATTATTATCATCATGACCTACTCCAATTTCCACAAACCAGCCTTCTCCTCTGTCTCCCAATACTTTAAAAATAATTCCTGTAGCCGCTACCTGAAGTCTTTGCAGCATTCTCCAATTATCAAAACGAACCTGTCTGTAATCATTTGATCTTGGAAGATTAGCGGTAAAAGACACTACATCTCTTTGTACTCTTTGTATTGCTTCCCTTCTTGATTGAACACTTCCAGAAATACCTCTTAAATTTTCAGGAATTAATAAAATATCCCAATTATCAGCTTTCAAAAATATATTTTGATTAAAATTTATAGCTGGCTGGTTTGGTCCTCCAGTAAGTACAAATTCAGTAAAACGTAAAGTAACAGGTCCTCTAACTCCCGAACCTGCAGTTCCCCGTCTTCCTTGAGTATTTGAACCTTGTGATGCAAAACCCATCATGTTTGCAATATTTAAACTGCAGGTTGATGCTTTTGTTGTAGTAAATGTAACTGTTACAGAAACTTCACGATTTCCTCTAACATTTTCGATAATAAATTTATCAGTTAATTCAGTCCACCAACCTGCCTCTTCAGTACCGTCAACAAGGAAAATTGTTAGTTCATCTTCCAAATCCCTGCTTGCTGTAAACCTCATTCTAATAGAATACGTTTCACCTGCTGCCAATCTGTGGCTATTAAACAAATTAACATTATTTAATACAGGATGATTTAATTGAGCTACATAACCCTGTTCATACTGGAAATTATCTTCCAGCACCAAATCAAATCTTCCCAGATTCCTTTCCAGCGCAGTTACCGCCGAAACCGATAAAATAGCGAAAACTGTTACCAACAATAAAACTTTTTTTAACATTCTCTTACCTCCGTGTTAAAATCTTGGTATTATTTTAACAAGAAAAACACCAAAAATGATAAAAGAGTACCCTAGTTGATCCCTAGTCGTTCCCTAGTGGCAGGAAATAAATAAATATTCATAAATGTATATTAGATAGTTACCTTCTGCCTGCTACGCCATCGGCAAGTGAATCCATGTTTACTTTTTCAACATCATCCATTAGCTTGCTCCGTCTTAAGAAGGCATTGATTTTTTTAAGATATTCACCTAAATGAAAAAAATGGTTGCTTTTTAGTTCTTGCAGTTCTTGATCAACTTCAGATAGCTTGTTTTGAATTCCTTTTGATCTGCTGGAATTATTAAATATGGCTATCCCGATAGCGACAATTGCGCCGAGAACTGAGGTAAAATAAGGAGCTAGTATTTTCAATAATTCTGTATCCATACTACTAATATAAATATATAAAACTCAAATGGCAAGCACTTTTTTCACTCCCCATTTTCTTTAAAGTACTCTTTCCAAACCTTCTCAATCCCTGCTAGCGTTTCTTCTTTATTCAACAAGTTCTTTAAATAATTCCCCCATTTTAAGTTATCGCAAAAAAAACCAAAAAACCGCCTTGCTCTGGAAATGTAGAATTCTGGTGGCTGATACTTAGCCAAAAGCTCGATAAACCTAAGCCCTATTTCTTCAAACGTGGGTAATGTGCCTACCGTAAAAACTTTTGGAGAAACCCCAATCATTTCGATATTATAATCACACGGAGGCACAGAGACACAGAGATTAAGATTAAAATAAACTCCTTCTTCTCCGCGCCTTGCGAACCAAAGGTTCGACGTCTCCGCGAGAACCTTTTCTCCTCCCTCTTCCTCTTTACTCCGTGTAACTCCGTGTCCTCCGTGGTTAATCTCTTCTTCGATATTCCTAGCTTCCGCGAAAATCCACGGCTGGCGAACCGCCGCTCTGCCGACCATGACTGCGTCGCAATTGCCGCTTGCTCTGCGAACAAGGTCTTGCGCGTTTGCGATATCACCGTTTCCAGCGACAGGGATTTTTAGCTCTTGTTTCAATTTACCTACATATTCCCAGCGGGCAACGCGTTTAAACTTTTCCATTACAGTGCGCGGATGAAGGGTAATTAGCTCTACCCCCTCGTCTTGTAAACGGCGGCAAAATCGAACCAGGTATTCAAAATCTTCTTTAAAACCTATACGTAGTTTTACACTGAGCTGCCTTTTTACATGCGGTCTAATTTTGGAAATTAGCTCGCCTGCCTTATCAACCGAAGCCATCCAGGCAGCGCCTGCTCCTGTTTTACGAATTAATGGAGCGCTGCAACCCATGTTAATATCAATTCCGCCGCATTCCAGTTTGTCCAATTGAAAGGCGGCTTTACTCATAATTTCGGGGTCAGAGCCGACAAGCTGAAAAATGAGCTTTTGGGGATTGGGAGCGGTATCAAGATACCATTTTTCAAAGGGACCATTTGCCAAAAGAGCCCCTGCGCTTATCATTTCGGAAAAATAAGCGTCGCAGCCGCCAAAATCTTCTATTATTTCACGCAGCGCTCTATGACTGATTTCTGCCATAGGAGCCAGGTAAAACGGCACTTTTTGTATACCCATCAGCTCTCCTTAATAATATAATACTGGAAATTCGCAAGTAAAAATTGGATTTTATTAATATAATGATACTTGTAATATTTTAACAAATTATTGCAATAAATCATTTTTTTAGTGGCATGCAATACTTGACTAAATAAGAAATATATCATATATTGAAGAAAGAGGAGCGTACAGGATGACAGCAAAGACTGATATGCCTAATATCAATGAGAAAGTCGCTGAGGGGATAAAACCGGAAGGCACACCGTACCGTGTTTTGGTTGTAGACGACTCGATGTTTATCGCAAAACAGCTTGGGCAGATATTTACCTCTGAAGGTTTTGAAGTAGCTGATACTGCTGCTGACGGAGCTCAAGGAGTAGAGAAGTATAAGGCTTTACATCCAAATATCGATCTGGTTACTCTGGATATAACCATGCCGGTTATGGATGGCGTTTCCGCACTGGAAAAAATTCTCGAATTTGATAAAAACGCCAATATTATAATGGTAAGTGCTTTAGGCAAAGAAGATGTCGTAAAAAAATGCCTCTTAACGGGAGCAAAAAGCTACATTGTAAAACCTTTGGACAGAAAAAAAGTTCTTGAAAGGGTTGTTTCCGTACTTAAGCGGTAAAATTATTAACACAGGAAATCTCTAATTAAAATGAGCCCTGTTTGTCTTTACAATGGGACCATCCTTTCCGGATTTACCGCCATGGAAAAATGCGCGGTTCTGGCAGAGGATGGTTTTATTTCTGATGTATTCTCACAAAAAAGATTTGAAAAACGAAAGTTCGATAACTCTGTCAAATTGATTGATGTAAACGGCGCTTACATTGCGCCCGGTTTTATTGATACCCATATCCACGGTTTCGGCGGTTACGGAACAGACGATGATGATGGAGCGCAGGCGGTTCTTCAAATGTCACGTCTTTTAGCTGGTCTTGGCGTAACAGCATTTAACCCGACACTCTACCCTACAGAACCGCAGCCCATGTTAAAAAAATTAAAAGAAATAACATCTGTAATCGGCAAAGAAGAAGGTGCGCGAATAATGGGGTTTCATTTGGAAGGTCCTTTTATTTCTCCTTCACGCCTTGGTGTGCAGCGCCCCGAAACAATTCAGCCTGTCGATATTAATTTGATGGAACAAATATGGGAAGCATCAGGCGGCAATATAAGAAACATGACTGTAGCTCCCGAATTAAAAAACATGAGAGAGCTTGCGATTTTTTGTATCAAAAAAGGGATCGTGCTTCAAGCGGGTCACACCAATGCCGAGTACGACAACATGGTAGAAGGGATGCAAGTTGGGATTTTACACTCTACGCACTTTTTTAATGCAATGAGAAGATTGGATCACAGAAACCCGAATGCTGTCGGAGCTATTTTAATTCATCCTGAAATGTCATGCGAAATAATCGCAGACGGTTTTCATGTACACCCGGATCTTTTCAAGCTGCTTTTACGAAATAAAACTATCGATAAAATCGTACTTGTTACTGACAGTTTAAAACCGACAGAACAAAAAGACGAACCTTTTTTTGCGAACAACGAAGAAGTGTATTTTAAAAACGGCGTATTTTTCAGGAAACTCGATGATGTAATTGCAGGTTCGGGATTAACGATGATACGAGGAATACAAAATCTTGTTACAGCAGGTTTCAGCTTGAATGATGCTATAAAAACAGCTTCTTTTAATCCTGCGCAAATTATGCGTTATACAAATCAGGGAGCTATAATACCGGGACGTTTTGCAGATGTTACGGTGTTTGATAATGAATATAAAATCCGCCTTGTTATGGTTGGCGGAAAAATAATAAAAGAATAGGAGAAAATTATGCGTTTAGTAATTCATCAAAATCATGAAAAAGCAAGTTTATGGGCAGCTGCACATATTGCAAACAAGATCAAAACATACGATCAAAGTAAACCTTTTGTTTTGGGGCTTCCCACGGGATCAAGTCCGCTTGTCATTTACAAAGAATTTATTAACATGGTAAAAAAAGGCGAGCTTTCGTTTAAAAATGTCCGCACCTTTAACATGGATGAATATATCGGAATACCATCTGACCATCCGCAAAGTTACCGCACCTTTATGATGGAAAATTTATTTAAACATGTTGATATCGATCATAAACATATTCACCTGCTTGACGGTCTTGCAAAAGATTTACAAAAAGAATGCGAAAATTACGAAAAAGCAATTGTAGACGAAGGCGGAATTGAACTATTCCTTGGCGGCATGGGTACTGACGGTCATATTGCATTTAACGAACCGGGCTCTTCTTTAACTTCAAGGACAAGAATTAAATCTTTAACAGAAGAAACAAAATCCGCCAACTCACGTTTTTTTGACGGTGATATTAAAAAAGTGCCGGGCACTGCTTTAACTGTCGGGGTTGGAACTGTAATGGATGCGCGGGAAGTTGTAATCATCGTAACAGGCAGAAACAAAGCCCGCGCTTTAAAAGCCTGCGTGGAAGACGGCATTAATCACATGTGGACATTGTCCTGTTTACAAATGCACCCAAAGGCGATTTTAGTATGCGATGATGCCGCAACAGAAGAGCTAAAAGTCGGAACTGTAAACTATTTTAAAGATATTGAAAAGGATAATATCAATAATTAATAATATTAACCACAAAAGAAGAAGAGAAAAACCACAGAGGACACGGAGTTTCACGGAGTTTTTCGTACGATATCTTAATCTTCCTCCGTGTTTCTCCGTGTACTCCGTGGTAATAATATTATTTTTATTTAATGTATCGACTGTTACATCTCAAACAGATCACTTGGCTTCTTTCTCTGACCCGGCGCGTTTATGGAACAGCGAAATAGAACGCATCATCGAAGAAGCATTCAGATTAAATTTCCGCACAAAAATTATCGGCGGCAGAGTAATGAATATCCGTCTTCCTTTTGCAATGAACAATGACCGCGACCTCATGCTGGAAAACAAGATAAAAATATTACACGACGGTAAGGGAAATCCGCAAGCGCTTTGGCCTTCCATCGAAGAATTATTGGTATCCGAGGATTTTGCCGAATATGTAAACGCTCTTTCTTCCGGGCGCGAAAAAGTAATTGTATTTGATCTATCACAGAATAGCTGGAGTATTCAAACCGATCCATTTTTAATATCACGAATTAAATCTGGAGCTTTTATAGGTCTTCCGCACCGTCCTCATGCGTTAGTATCAGGCAGCGGTATTACAGAAAGCGATGTATACAATTATTTGTATTGTATCGGAAACATTGGTGTTGATTGTTCCGGTTTTGTCTGGCACATTTTAGTTTATGTCGCAAGGCAGGGCGGAGTTGATTTGGGCGCAGCATTAAATCAAGTTTTGGGATTCCCTCGCGGAGCAGACCCTGCTTTATATGCAGGCACTTCATTTTTTAACTCAAGAAACTCACAGGTAATTCCTGTACACGATGAAATCCGAAACTTGCGCCCTGCCGACGTTTTACTTTTCAGGGACTTTGAAGGCAACATCGTACACGCCGCTGTAATTCAATCAATCGACTGGACACGGGGTGTCATCCGTTATCTGCAATGCAACAACATAGCGGCTCAGGAAGAGCGCGGCGTTCATGAAGCGTTTATTTACTTTGACCCGGCAAATACTTCTGTATCTTTAAAAGACCCTTCGCTTCATTGGACAAAAAAGCGATTCGGCGCATTTACAGGCGAATATATTCCGTTTGCAGATGACGGCGAAAGATACCGCTACAGATTAAACGGCGGCGGAAGAGTTGTGCGCCTTCGCCCGCTTGTTCCCGTAGTAGAAAGAATGATGAGATAATAATTTGATTCCGTTACTCGATATTTTCTGTTAAACAGGCGGCAGCTTCTTTCCATACGACTTGATCTTTTTCACTTAACTGTGCAAATTCTTTTTGTCTGCCGTAAGCGGAAAGTTCTGTAAATACTTCCAGTCTTTCATATAATACATCAAACTTTTTTTCCTGAAAGTTAATTATCCATTTAGGTACATTTCTTCTTGAACCCTTAAGCGTAAAAAGAAGACCTGCGTAATGAGGTGCGCAAAGTCCGTCAGACGAGGTAAAAAACGAACGCAGTTCCTGTTCTTCGATTGAGTTTCCGCCTGAGTTACTAAGAAAATCAAGATATTCCTGTTCAATTTTTTCACGTTCTATGCAAACAGGACATCTGCCTTTTGGCCGCCATAATTGTTTTTTCTTAAAACATTTAATACGGTCTTCCAATATATCTTTTGCAAGAATCGCTACTGCAAGACCGTCACGGAAGGAAATAAGACCCCTTGAATGAAAAGAACAAAAACCACCTGCTGCGCGGTACAAAGCGCGAAAACCGCGGTTTGTTATATTTTCAAATAATGTGTTGTCGATATATTTGTGCGCTCTGTCGCTTACGATCCGGCAAAGAGGACAGCCTGGTTTTTCACAGGCTTTTTGCATTTCAAAAAAATTAATGTGTTTTTCTATTGGCATATAACGCTCCTTTTTTTATCAATATTAACCCATAAACCATGATGCCAACTTTGGACGCAATGCACGTCCGCCAAGGAAATGTATGTGCAAATGATCGATAGTCTGCCCGCCGTCTTTTTTTGCATTAATTATAAAACGTCCGCCTTTTTCTTCACAACCCAGCTCTTTGGCAAGTTCCTGCGCTTTGTAAAAAAGCCTTCCTATTAGAGCCGAGTCAGAGCTTTCCAGTTCCAATAGGTTATTTATATGCTTTTTCGGTACAACTAGAAAATGCACGGGAGCCATCGGTTTTATATCATAAAAAGCCAGCATTTCGTCATCTTCATAAAGTTTTTTGGCAGGTATTTCCCCTGATATTATTTTACAAAATAAACAAATATTCATCTTTTTAGTATAACATTACCAATAATTTCAAGAAAGCCCCTTTTTTCGCTTGATTAAAAATTATAAATCATGCTATAATTAATTTATGGCACAGGATTTAACAGTAAGAAGAAAAGATTATCTTAAAAGAAAGAAAAGCGGATTATGCCCTCGTTGCGGTCAAAAGATTAAAAAATCCAGCAAATTCAAAATGTGTGATGACTGTCGTGAATATTTTAGAAATTATAACAGTCAAATAGCCGACAGTCAAAATGAAATAAAAAGAGAACGTTATGCTCTTCGGAAAGCAAAATATTGCTGCCCTAGATGCGGTATAAAGCTGGGAAAAAAATCAAAAAACATCATTTGTCCGGCATGTCTTAAGAAACAGTATAAATACAACAACAGCTAAAAAACGATAATCTTTAATTTATTCACACAACTCTATTTTTTGCCAACTGGCAATAATTTTTATCAATTACTTCTTGCGTTTTTTACCGAAGATTGCTCTTGCGCAGAAACCGACAAACTTAATAAACAGCGGTTCCATTTTTTTATGTACTGTAACAAGTTCTTTTATGATCGAAATTTTCTGCGGACAAAGAGGTTCGCATTTACCGCATTTGGTACAAAGAGCGGGGCTTCCGCTTTTTACCTGTGTCATTCCTGTGCTGGTAGCGTATTGCTTCATACCTTCGATATAACCCATTGAATAAACGGCGTTATACGACGAAAAAGAGCCCGGTATATTTACACCGACAGGGCACGGCATACAGTAGTTGCATCCTGTACAGCGGACTTTACACGCTTTGTTTATCGATTCCAATACAGATTTATAAACTGTCATATGTGTTTCGTTTAACATATTCGCGGATGCCGCATTGGAAAGATCGATATTTTCTTCAAGCTGTTCGATTGTACTCATGCCGCTTAAAACTGATGTTACATCCGCCTGATTCCAAAGCCAGTTTAACGCCCAGCCTGCAGATGACAAAGTTGGATTTGCTTTTTTAAATATTTCTACTGCATCTTTTGGCAGATCGTTTGCAAGTTTTCCGCCAAGCAAAGGTTCCATTGCGATTACAGGCATTTTTGCCGCCGCCGCTTTAAGCCCTTTAATACCAGCCTGGAAGTTTTCGTCAAAATAATTATACTGAATCATCGCAAGTTCCCAATTGTAATCATCGACTATTTTTAGAAACTCGCTTCCAGACCCATGAAAAGAAAAACCAATCCGTTTAATTAAACCTGCGCTTTTTTTCTGTGCAATCCAGTCTTCTATTCCCCAGATTTTTAACCTGTTCCACTGATCCATGTCAGTTATCATGTGCAAAAGGTAGTAATCAATATAATCTGTTTTTAATCTTTCAAGAGACTGGTTAAAATATTTGTCAAAATCAATTGAGGTGCTGGAATTTTTAAACATTATAACAGGAAGTTTGGTTGCGATATTTACTTTATAACGAACATCATTTTTGAAAAGAACAGATCCTAGCGCTTCTTCGCTGCCGGAATATATCCAGGCTGTGTCAAAATAATTTACACCCTTTTCTATAGAGCGCATAACCATTTCTTCTGTTTTTAACATATCGATCACACCGAGCTTTCTTGGAAACCGCATACATCCAAAACTTAGAGTAGAAATTTTATTGCCGGTGTTCTTGTCTAAACGATATTGCAATGAAATTAATCCTCGGACTCTTCGATTGTATAATCGTTTTGAACGGGTTCAGCTTCAACCACAGCTTCGGCTTCCTGTTTGCGCCTGTCAAGGATTTCCTGCATGTACTCATCCAAATCCTGACTGTCTTCGTCAAACAGTTTGATGTTGCGGTAACGCTTCATGCCTGTACCTGCGGGTATCGGATGTCCGATTATAATATTTTCTTTTAAGCCGCGAAGATAATCTGTAGATCCCGCAATTGCCGCGTTTGTAAGTACCCTTGTTGTTTCCTGGAAACTTGCCGCGGAAAGGAACGAATCAATATTAAGCGACGCTTTAGTCATTCCCTGGAACATTGGCTGCGCGATAGCGGGTTGTCCGCCTTCCGCTATTACACGGGCATTTTCTTCGTGGAAGCGGTATTTGTCTACAGAAGAGCCGTAGATAAATTTAGTGTCACCGACTTTTCTGATTTCAACCTTACGCATCATCTGCCTGATGATTACACCGATATGTTTGTCATTAATCGAAACACCCTGCAGGCGGTAAACATTTTGGATTTCGTCCATTAACCAGCGCTGGAGTTTTCCTTCGCCCAGGATGTAAAGAACATCGTGCGGATTAATCGCACCCTGACACAATAATTCACCTGCTTCAACGGTATCGCCGTCACGTACAAGAAGACGTTTGTTCATCGGGATAAAGTGAGTAAACTCTCTACCAAAATCATCTTCTATAACAACTTTGCGTTTGTTCTTTACGATACCGCGGAAATAAACTGTTCCCGAAACTTTTGCAAGTTCTGCCGGGTTCTTTGGCTTGCGTGCTTCAAAAAGTTCACTAACACGAGGAAGACCGGATGTAATATCCATAGCTTTGGCTGATTCTTTTAATGTTTTCGCGATTGTGCGTCCTGCTCTTATTCGTTCGCCTTCGTCTACCTGGATATAAGCGCCGGATGGCAGGAAGTAAGACGCAACTTCTTCGTCATTGTCATTGACGATAAAAATACGCGGCTGTTTGCTTTCATGCTGGAACTCTGTTATGCGCTTTTCTGTATTGCCTGTATCTTCATCAATTTCTTCTTTAAGAGTTGATCCCAAAATAATATCTTCGTATTTAACTGTTCCGCTTGCTTCAGCGATAATCGGATCAGAGAATGGATCGAATGTCGCGATGGTTCTGTCAGTTTCAACAACCGAACCTTTCTGCGCTTCAAAATCGGAACCGTTTCTGATTTCAATTTTTTGATCCTGACCGATAAGATACAATGTTTCAACATCTTTATTTTTCAATACAAGAGCGTAAGCGATTTCCGGCGATATAATTTCTTCGCTGCCGCGTTTAATTATTACATCACCTCGATTAACTCTTTTTCCGTTAACTGCAATCAATTTGTCGCTGCGTTCAATTTTATATTCACGCATTACTTTGTTAACTACAGCGTGACCTCTTCTTGTAAAGAGAAGATGTCCGTTATCAAGCTGGATATGTGTTCCTACAACATCCCTTATATAAACAGGATATTTTAAAATGATACGGCTTTCTTCGCTGACTTTTGTAGCAACACCGCCGATATGGAACGTACGCATCGTAAGCTGAGTACCGGGCTGTCCGATAGACTGCGCGGCGATTGTTCCTACAGCTTCTCCGATGTCTACCGCCCTGTTAGTTGCAAGATTTCTTCCGTAGCATTTTCTGCAAACGCCGTATTTAGCTTCGCATGTTAACACTGTTCTTATGCGGATATTTTCGACTCCCGCTGCGTCAATCGTTGCGGCAATTTCTTCAGAGATTTCTTCGTTAACATCGATTATAAGTTCGCCTGTAATCGGATGTTTAACACGTTCAAGCGTAAACCGTCCGATGATTCGATCTTTTAGAGCTTCTACAATTTCTTCGCCCTGCTTGATCGCAGAATATGTAATACCGTTAATCGTACCGCAGTCATCTTCATTTACAACCATATCCTGAGCGATGTCTACAAGACGGCGTGTTAGATAACCTGCTTCCGCTGTTTTTAACGCAGTGTCGGCAAGACCTTTGCGAGCGCCGTTAGTTGAAATAAAGAATTCGATAACAGACAATCCTTCTTTAAAGTTTGAACGAATGGGAAGCTCGATAATGTCACCTGACGGTTTTGCCATAAGACCGCGCATACCTGCAAGCTGACGAATCTGGTTGCGGCTTCCGCGAGCGCCGGAATTTGCCATCATGTAAATTGAGTTAAAGCCGTTTCTGTCAGATTCAAGGGTTTTCATTGTAATGTTTGTAAGGTCGTCATTTGTTTTTGTCCAAACCTGAACAACCTGGTTATAACGTTCTTCGTTTGTTATATGTCCCTGCCGCCATTGCTTCTGAATCGATTCAACATCTTTGTTCGCTTTATCGATCATGTCAACTTTTTCTTTGGGGATGATAATATCATCAACACCGATAGTAGCGCCGAATATTGTCGCATAACGGTAACCCAATGATTTAACAGCGTCAAGCATTTTTACTGTAATCCACGAACCTTTGTCTTTAAACACAAATTCAACTAACGCGCGTAACTCTTTATCTTTAAGTTCGTAGTTAATATAAGGAATATCCAAAGGAAGTTCTTCGTTAAATACAAGTCTACCTGCCGAAGTTACAATCGTGCCGTTTTTATCTAGCTGGACAAGATTTCCTATTTTATCCCAAACAAGATTCTGCGGCGATTTAATTCGAATAGCAGCGCCCCAATCCAAAGATTTTCGTTCAACTGCCATCATAACTTCTTCGGGAGACGAGAAGAAAGGAATTTTATCTTTAGTTTCCTGTTTGTCAGAACCGGGACGTTTGGCGTTATTTTTAATCCTTGTAAGGAAGTTGATACCTAAAACCATGTCCTGAGACGGGAATACAATTGTTTTTCCGTTTGCTGGGTTTAAAAGGTTTCTTGCAGATAACATCAATGTCCAGCATTCCATCTGCGCTGCCTGCGTCAGCGGAACGTGTACTGCCATCTGGTCGCCGTCAAAGTCGGCGTTAAAAGCGTGACAAACAAGCGGATGAAGTTTTATCGCTTTGCCCTCGACAAGCACAGGTTCAAAAGCCTGGATACCAAGCCTGTGCAGTGTCGGCGCGCGGTTTAAAAGAACAGGATGTTCTTTTACAACTTCATCGAGTATAGCGAATACTTCGGGAGTTTCCTGTTCAACTAACATTTTTGCTTTTTTAATATTAAAAACAACATCTTTGTCGACAAGTTTTTTCATTATAAAAGGTTTGAACAATTCAAGCGCCATTTTTGTCGGAATACCGCACTGCCACATTCTAAGATCGGGACCAACTGTAATAACAGAACGTCCCGAATAGTCAACACGTTTTCCAAGAAGGTTCTGGCGGAAACGTCCCTGTTTACCTTTTAACATATCACTGATCGATTTAAGCGGCCTGTTAGACGAACCTTTTACAACTTTCTTTTTCTTTGAATTGTCGAATAACGCGTCTACCGCTTCCTGTAACATTCGTTTTTCGTTGCGTATAATGATGTCCGGAGCGTTAAGACCTTGTAATCGTTTTAAACGATTGTTTCTGTTTATAACTCTTCGGTAAAGATCGTTAAGATCGCTTGTCGCAAAACGTCCGCCGTCAAGTTGTACCATCGGGCGAAGTTCAGGCGGAATAACAGGGATTGTATTTAAAATCATCCACTGCGGTTTATTGTTTGAGTTGCGGAAATTTTCTACTATATCGATACGTTTTAAAAGACGTTTGTCGCACTTGTCTTTTTTCTGAATCATCTTTGCCCGAAGGTCAGCAGCCATTTGATCGAGGTTAAGGTTTTCCAAAAGTGTACTGATCGCTTCCGCTCCCATGCCCGCTGTAAAACCGCCGCCGTAATTTTCCTGAGCTTCCATAAATTCTTCTTCAGAAAGAAGCTGATGTTTTTTTAAGGGCGTGTCACCGGAATCGATAACAACATATTTTTCATAATACAAAACCGAGCGAAGCTGGCTTGTTGGAAGATCCAATAAAAGTCCCATTCGGCTTGGAACCGAACGGTAATACCAGATATGAGAAACAGGAGCCGCAAGTTCAATGTGTCCCATTCTTTCGCGGCGGACTTTAAAGTGTGTAACTTCAACACCGCAGCGATCGCAGATAACACCTTTGTAACGGATCGATTTAAATTTTCCGCAGTAACATTCCCATTCTTTGGTAGTACCAAAAATGCGTTCGCAAAAAAGCCCTTCTTTT
>WQYB01000052.1 GCA_009781475.1 Treponema sp. | reverse complement strand
CGGACTTGAAAAACATTTTTTAAATTGTAAAGCATTGCAGGGTGTCGATATGTCTATACCATCAGGGCAAATCGCAGGTCTTTTGGGACCGAACGCATCGGGAAAAACAACGCTTTTAAAAACAATCGCCGGGTTGCTTCAGCCAACGTCAGGTTTTGTACAATATTATAATGACGCGCCGCAGGGTACTGAATCAAGAAAAACAATCGCCTTCTGCCCTGATGTTTTAAAATTTCCGAAATGGATGCGCATAAGTGACGCGTTTATTTTTTACAAAGAAATGTACGATGATTATTCGCAGGACAGGGCAGACGAACTTATGCGTAATTTGGAACTTTATGAAATACAAAATACGTATGTAAATAAATTGTCCAAAGGAATGAAAGAGCGCCTTGTTTTGGCATTAACTTTTTCAAGGAACACAAAGTTGTACTTGTTAGACGAACCGCTTGACGGAATTGATCCTGTCGGAAAAATGCGCGTAATAGATGCAATAATTGCAATGCAGCCGCAGGGAGCATCCACGCTTGTGTCTACACATCTTGTAAAAGATATCGAAAGAATTTTTGACAGTGTCTTTTTTATATCTAAAGGAAAAATCGTGTATAGCGGTATATGCGACACCATACGTGAAGAAAAAGGGCAAACTGTAGAACAGGCTTATTTGGAGGTGTTCGCATGAAAAATCAATTTAAGTACACAATAAAAACAGGACTTCACATCAGAGGTCATGTGTTCGCTGTAATTTTTATAATGAACACGGTTTTTCTGCTCCTTGGCTCTCTTGGTCTTCTGCCGTTTGCGGCTAAAGTTACAGCAGTTTCACTTGGAGGAGTTGCAGTTGCGGTCATGATAACAGCAAATATTATAAGCGATATCGAAATAATACGGCGCACTTTATTTTCGCAAGCGGCATATCTAAACGCACTTACACCTGTACCAAAATGGAAAACATTGCTTTCAAGCATTGTAACAATTGTTGTATTGGATTTATTTACAATGACATTTGCCATAACAACTCAAGTGTGGCTTGCGTTAAATCTTGCAGGAAGCGGTTTGAATCAGCTTGTTTGGAATACTATAACCATGTATTCATCATCGTTGTATAATTTTTGGTTTCTAATACAAATGATTGCGAATTATATTTTATTTGTAATAATAATCCTTTTTTGCATAGCAGCAAAAAAATCGATTTTTTACAAAACACCTGCTTCAGGTTTATTGGTTTTTCTTTTGGCTTTGGGATGCTTTTATGCTATTAGTCTTTTACAGCTATTTTTAGTTCCGTTTGCTTCGATACAGGTTATTGCATTTACAATTATTTTATCACCGACTAGCCCTGTGATTTATCCGTTTTATACGATACTTACTTTACTGGAAATTATCGTATTGTTTTATTTAACAGCAAAATTATTAGAAAGGAAGGTAAATATATGAAAAGAAAAATTTTAATAGCGCTTATTTTTATTACAGCGCTTACTGGTCTGTTATTTTGCGGCTGTGTAGCCGCGAACCTGTTTAGCTTTAACTCTGTAACAGGAACAGGAAACCTTGAAACGTATGAATACAGTGTCGGTGAATACAACAGGGTATTGGTAGAGGGTTTTTGTGAAATCCATTATTACTCTGCTCCATCAAATACTGTTACATTGGCAGTACAACCAAACTTACATGAATATTTTGTTGTTGAGGTTGTAGATCGTGAACTGATTATCAAAACAACAAGAAGTATTAATCCCGGCAAAACTCCTGTACTTACAATTTCTGTTCCGGAACTAAATAGTTTGTTCGTATCAGGCGCGTGTAATTTTATCACACATGATAAAATTACTTCCGACTCGCTTACAATTAATTTCAGCGGAGCAGGAGATAATAAAGCAGAATTGGATGTACAGACACTTTCTGTTGAAATATCAGGAGCGGGAAAACTGAATCTGTCAGGCAGCGCAAACACAGCCAGATTTGATCTTTCGGGCGCGGGTGAATTAAACGCGCTTTCGCTTGAAACGCAAAACACAACGATAAATCTTTCGGGAGCAGGTACGATCAAAATAAGCTGCTCTGAAAGACTTACGATTAACGCAAGCGGCGCGGGTACAATTCAATACAGAGGAAGTCCCAGCATAAGCCGGAATACAAGCGGAATTGTAAGCATAAGACAGGTTAATTAATTTTTTTAACAGAACCGCGAGTCTATTCTAAAATTGTGATTTCGACTCTGCGGTTCTGAGCTCTTCCTTCTTCTGTTGAATTATCGCTTATTGGTTTTGTACCGCCCCAGCCAATGTAAACAAAACGATTCGCATTGATGCCGCGCTTGACAAGTTCATCAATTAAACGCATAGCTCTTTGAACTGAAAGATCCATTTCCGCAGAAGGGCGTCCTGTGGCGGCTGTGTGTCCTTCAACAAGGAAAGTACGCTGCGGAATTTGTTTTAAAGCATCGGCGATTAAATCGAGGCGGGAAGTTTCTTCGGGAAGAAATTGTGCGGTATCAGGAATAAAACGAATATCCCTGATTATTAAACGTATGCCTTCCGGGATTGATACAAGTTCAATGTCCGACTCTTCAAGGTCATCAGGCTCCAATGTTACAAGTACTTCATCACGATCCATAGGTTCAATTCCGTCACGGAATGTTAATGTAAATCCTGCAAAACGTATGGTAGAGCCGTTAGTCATTGTATATGTTTCATCAAGTTCATCGCGCATAAAAATAGGAAGCCCGTCGGTTATACGAACAAAAATATCAACATTGTGTCTTCCTTGAATCGAAACAAAATTATTGGCTCCCGGTATTTCGCTTCTGTACCTGCTTGCATAACGCGCGTTAATTCTATACACGGGTGTACCATGATAATTATCGATACCGCGGTATTCATACTCTGCAAGGAAAGGAATAATCGCAGGTTCTCCTGAATTAAAAGGATCAACCGCCCGCACTCCTTCAGCTCTCCATTTGTATCCGCTATTTACAACCCCGACAGGAAGTGACGGAAAGTTTCGCATCCTTGGAAATCCTCGATCTTCACCTTCAAAAATAATTATTCCGTCATTATCAATTTCAAAGTTAACAGGGATAACCGCATCTACAGGCTGGGCGCTGTGTCTCATATCCCGCAGAGTACTTTGTAAAACAAGAAAATTTCCACGGAAAAAATAATCGCTGTCCGGCAGTATTGTTCCCCTGATTTCATTTTGTACAAGTCCTGTGTACCGCCCGTTATCAAATCTGCGCCAGTCCGAACGCTCCACAATTGAATAAGCTGTAATTTCAGGTATTTTAAAAATAGCTTGCGCCGGAAAATTCTGCGCATAACTTTCCGTGCAAAATAGGAAAAATACAATAAAGAGCAAAATTGATCTTATAATATATGGATTTTCACTATGTTTTACATTCACACTATCATTTTCGTCTTTTCATCTATAAAATTCAATAGAATAAATCAATAATAAACCCGCTGAGAAAAGCAAAAATAAAAACAAACAAAAGATAAAAAACAAATGGTTTTATTCCAAGTACTATTTTTAGCGCTCCTAGATTTGTGATTTTTGCCGCCGCTCCTGTAATCATAAATGCCGATGCGCTTCCAAGGCTCATTCCGTAATGAAGCCACGCCTGCAAAAGAGGTATTGTTCCTCCGCCGCAAACATAAAAAGGAACCCCGATTGCCGCTGCCATTAATACACCGAATCCCCTGTTGCTGCCAAACAGATTTGCAAAACCATCCGCGGGAACATAACATTGAAACAAAGATGAAAGTATTATACCAATCAGAAAAAAAAGACCGGTAGCTTTAATGTTTCTTGCAAAGTTTTTTAGAAAACGTAAAATAATATTAGAATCGCTGTCTTTGTCTGATACCGGATAAAAACTGGAAAAATTAAAAAACTTTTTTTGTTTAAAGAAAAATCTTACAGCTATTCCTGCGGTTATACCGCATAAAAAACACAAAAAGAATCGTATTAAAAAAACATTAGTGCCAAGAACTGCAGTATAAAAAAGAATTTGAGGATTTAACAAAATCGAACTCATCATAAAAGCGGCAAGAATGGCTTGAAAATCAGCATTTTCTTCCAGTCCTTTTTCGGCAAAGGAAGCCGCTATCGGGATTGTTCCGTACATACACAAGGGAGAAGCTATCCCTAATAAAGATGCCGGAATTACTCCCCATATTCCAATTTTTTTTTCACGAAGGGAAACAAACATCTGGTTAATTTTCTTTTTACCAAAAACAGAAATAAGAGAACCTACAGCCATTCCAATTACCCAGTATCCGAAAATCATGCGGAATTGAATTTCAAAATAATACCAAAAGTAAATAAAATGACTCTGTAATATTTCAAACATGGTTTAATAATACTGAGAATATGCTATAATTAATATCATTGGAGAATAAATCATGATTACATTGGAAGAAATTAATAAAATCTGCGAAAAACACAGCATTAAAATGGTAGATTTTATGATGACCGATTTAACAGGACGCTGGCGGCATTTGACTATGCCTATAAACAGATTCACACAGGAAACTTTAAAAGACGGTGTTGGTTTTGACGGTTCCAATTACGGGTTTGCTCCCGTTGAAAAAAGCGACATGGTATTTATTCCCAATTTGCAAAGCGCTCATATCGATCCGTTTGCCGAAGTTCCGACCCTTTCCATGATCGGAGATGTATATGTAATTGACCTTCCCGAAAACAAACGCTTTGATCAAGACCCGCGCAATGTCGCTTATAATGCCGAACAATACCTGCGCTCTACAGGTATCGCAGACGAAATGAGAATAAGCCCAGAGTTTGAGTTTTATGTATTCGATCACGTAAGTTATTATATTGACGGACATTCATCTTATTATAAAATTGATGCCGATCAGGCGCAGTGGAATACAAGTTCAAAATCCGCAAACCTGGGATACAAGATTCCTGCAAAATGCGGCTACCATGCCGCTCCTCCTTTGGACAGGTTAAGTGATTTTAGAAGCAGCGTTTCCTTGATGATGGAAAACATGGGTATTGCCGTAAAGTATCATCATCACGAAGTAGCAGGTCCCGGGCAGGTAGAAATTGAAGTTGAGTTCGGCGGGCTTTTGGAAATGGCGGACAAAACCATGCTTACAAAATACATTTTAAAAAACGCAGCTTACAGCGAAGGTAAAACTGTGACCTTCATGCCAAAGCCGATTTACGATGAAGCAGGAAGCGGTCTTCACATACACATGCACCTGTTTAAAAATGGTAAACCTCTTTTTTATGATACTAACGGTTATTCACAGCTTAGTGAAACCGCGCTTTTTTTTATAGGCGGTATTTTAAAACACATAAGAGCTTTGTGCGGTTTTACAAATCCAAGCACCAATTCGTATAAAAGACTTGTTCCCGGTTATGAAGCGCCCGTTACAATCGGTTATGCGACATCCAACCGCAGCTCTGTTATCCGAATACCGGCTTACGCAAAAGCTCCCGATAAAAAACGCTTTGAATTAAGAAGCCCGGATGGGACTTGTAATCCGTATTATGCCTATGCCGCAATTTTAATGGCAGGCATTGACGGAATAAAAAATAAAATAGACCCGCAAAAAGCAGGTTACGGACCTTATGACATTAACCTTTACAATTTATCAAAAAAAGATCAGGCAAAAATAAAGTTTCTTCCTCAAAATCTTGATGAAGCGCTGGATGCTCTTTCAAAAGATAATGATTTTCTAACAATAGGAGGTGTTTTTCCAAAACGCCTTATAGAAATCTGGATAGAAAATAAAAAGAAAGAATCGCTGCGTTACAAGCAACTGCCCCACCCTGTAGAGTTTGAAACATATTTTGATTTATAAATCCTTGATTTATTAATTTTTAAAAAATAAATCTATTTTTTCTTTCACGACAGCTTTGTCAAATGGTTTGGAAATAAAGTCAACAGCGCCAAGCTGCTGACCTTTTTCCTTATTTTCGGCGTTTGTCATTCCGGTTATAAAAATAACCGGAATATCTTTTGTTTCATCTGATTCTTTGAGTTTTTCAAGAACTTCATAACCGTTCATTTCAGGCATAATCACATCAAGTAAAATTAAATCCGGTTTTTGTTTTTCCGCCGCCTTGATACCTGTAATCCCGTTTTTAGCTACAATGATTTCATACTGCGGATTTAAAAAATGAGCCAAAGAAAGGATATTAATTTTTTCATCGTCAATAATCAAGATTTTTTTATTTTCCATCTTTTACTCCTTGCCTGATTACAACAAGTAATTCACGGGCGTTTTCAAATTCCATATTCTCAACCTGTTCAATTAATGATTCTGTTCCTAATATTTTTCTTAAATCGCTTACAAGGTTTAAACATCCAAAATTGTCCGATTCCAAAAGAGAATCCAGATTATCAAGAAGTTTTAAAGCATCTTCTTTACTTAAAAGATCACCTGAAGAAGATTTGTTTATTTTACCAATATGACTTTCCATTAAAGGAGTAAGTTCTTTAAGTGCTGTTTGCAGTTCATGTTCAAGTTTTTCTATTTGCTGGTCTAGTAAATCAACTTTAACCGTATATAACGCATGTTCTACAATTTGCGCGGCTTCTGAAAGCGCAGTTTTTCCGACTACTCCTGCGACGCTTTTTAATGTATGAGCAAGTCTGTGAGCGAGTTTTGTATCTCCGGCTTCGATAGCGTCCTTTATATCTTTAACCGTAGTTTGATTACTTTTTACAAATGCAGTTACAAGTTCCATAAATTGTTCATCATCATCAGCATTATCGTCTTCTTCATTTACAGATAACATACTGACAGGTTTTAAAAACTTTAAAAGACAAGACCATAAATCGTATGCGACAAATGGTTTTGAAAGACAGTCACGCATACCTGTTTCAAAATATGTTTCTCTGTCATTAGCCATGATATTTGCTGTCAATGCGACAATCGGTGTTTTACATCCGCTTTCTATAAGCGCTTTTGTCGCTTCAAGTCCGTCCATTTCCGGCATGTGAATATCCATAAAAATTAAATCAAACGGTTTTTCATTACCTTTAATGCGTTCCTGTACATAATTCACGCCAATCCTGCCGTTACCTGCAATAACAGTTTTTAACCCTACTTTAGAAAGATGATCGCTTATGACAATCTGATTCAAAGTATTATCTTCACATACCAGAATCTCGCCGTCAAAAATCGGTTTTTCATCGCTTCGTACAGCAGTAATCTGCTGCACTTGAGCTGAATCTGCGTCAATGGTATCGAATGTTATGTCAAAACTAAATCTGCTTCCCAAGCCGTATGAACTTTCAACCATTAATTTACTGCCCATAAGCTCGACAAAATTCTTTGTTATTGTAAGACCTAACCCAGTACCGCCGTATTTGCGCGTAGTGCTTCCGTCTGCCTGTATAAACGGCTGGAATATTCTTTCGATTTGATCTTCTGTTAAACCAATTCCTGAATCTTTTACTTCAAAGTGTATTGTAACAGTATTTTCTGTTTTTTCTGTTATGGCAGAAAGCAATTTAATTATGCCGCTATTTGTAAATTTAATCGCGTTGGATAAAAGGTTAAGAAGAATTTGGCGCAGTCTTGTCGGATCGCCTAATAGATGTCTTCCTATCGAAGGTTCGGCGTAACAAAACAGGGTAAGTCCTTTTTCACGGGCTTTGGGAGCCGCCATCGTGCGGCAAAGTTTAAATACTTCGCTTACATCAAAAGGAATCTTTTCAAGCTCCATTTTTCCGGCTTCGATTTTTGATACATCAAGAATATCATTTATGATCATTAAAAGACTTTCGGCGCTTGTTTTTATTTTTGAAAGATAATTTCTTGTTTTTGGTTCAAGATTATCGTCAAGAGCAAGTTCTGAAAATCCGATTATTCCGTTCATCGGAGTTCTTATTTCGTGGCTCATACTGGCAAGAAAAACGGATTTCATGCGGGATGTTTCTTCCGCCTGATCTTTTTTGCGTGACAGTTCAAGCGCTTCAGATTCGACTTTAAACTTTTCTTCTGTAATTTGTTTTAAATCAGTAATGTCGATTGAATGCTGGAGGTGTACTTTTTCACTTCCAATCCAGTCGATATAACAATTAGTTTTGTGATAAAACCGTTTTGTTATTGTGCTGTATTCTTCCCTTACAACAGGTATGTCCGGATTAATATCCAGTTTGTAACACGGGCAATCATCGCAAATCGCATCCAGGTCATGACGCAGTATCTTGTAGCAATACTGTCCGATTATATCACCTTCAACGAAATATTCTTTTTTCATCTGTTCGTTAATGAAAAGTATCTTTCCTGTTTTGGATTCTGTAACGCAAACAAAAGCGTCAATGCCGTTTAAAATATTCTGTAAAATGCTAAAAGTATTATCGATACGCTCAGCCATAATATTGACCGTTTCTTTTAAAACGCCGAACTCGTCTTTATAATCACCCAAAATTCTTGTACTGTAGTTGCCTTGCGCTATTTTATCGGCGCTTTCAGAAAATTCAACCAGCGGTTTTGTCATTCTACCTATCAGGTAGTATAAAAATAAAGCAATAAAAACAAGAACTATTACACTAAGGGTAATTACAATAAATAATAAACGCCTGCCGCTTGCGTTAATTTCATTAATGGGAGCAGCAACCGATATATAAAAACGGCTGTCAAGCTGAGGTATATAAATTGAATTAATTGCTATAAGGGTTCTTTCATTATTTAAAATCGATCTTGCGAAAAAAACCATGTTTTCTTCATCATGTGAAGGAAGTGAATATAAGAATCCGGCTTCATCCCGCGTTTTGCCGATATCTTCATATCTTGGGCTGTAAATCAGCTGTTCTTTGTCATTTCCGATTATTATATACCCAGTATCAAATATTTTTTCCGCTTGAATTTCCGCATAAATATCCGTTAAAAAAATATCGGCAGTAACCGCTCCAATAAATTCATTGTTAATATCCCGGATTGGATACACTATAAGAAACATGAGAGAATCTACTCCGTCTATATTGTAAATACCGGGTTCCGTATAAGTGGGAGTGTTCAGCATTTTTGTATCAATATAAAACGGCAAATTAAATTCAATTTCATTTTCCATAGCCTCTTGTCTGTAACCGGTTCTGCCGTTAAAACGATAGAAATAATAACTTATTCTTCCGGAAATAGCACTTCCATATACAGTGCTGATATAAACATTGTCCAAGCCATCGTACATATCAGGTTCAAAATAAATACTGGAACTGTCTATTGTATGCCCGTCAAAGATATAATACATTATACGCTGAAGCGCTTCCCTGTCAGCTATACCTTCATATACCTGAAACTCAAGAACGCTTGTTACAGACGTTAAATAATCGAGCGCAATATTGATTTTTCTTTCAAAATTTGCCGTATGTCTTCTGGCAATATTCTGAAATTCCGATATTGCCATATTTTGCTGAGAATTGAATAAAGAAACAAACATTACTGAACAAATAATTATAAAAGTCACAGTAACAGGTATAATTATATATAAAGTAGTTTTCGCCTTAATTCCATAAAATTGTTTGATTTTCTTCTTCATATCAGGGTAATACATTATACCCTAAAATAAGAATAAATCAACCTGGATAAAAAAATGTTGTTTTTTAGAAAAATATGTATACCATTTAAAGTAAATGCATTAAAATAATAGTTTGTGAGGAAAAAAATATGAAAAGATTTTTGGTAATTTTATTATGTCTGATATTATATACAACCCTTTTTACTTCATGCCCCGGAAGAAACGCAGGCACAAACGGCGAAGCCGAAACACCTAAAGAAATACGTGTTTTACTGGCGGATCACCCTTACGGCAATTTACTTATACCTTTAATCCCTGAATTTGAAAGAGAAACAGGCATCAAGGTAATATTCGAACAACTTAAAGAAAACGAACTTAATTCCAGATTAACCGAAGAATTTACTGCGGGCGGATGTGCAGCGGATGTTTTTATGACCCGGCCGATACAAGAAACCCTATTTTTTCTAAAAAACGACTGGATCGCGCCAATTACGAATTATGATTTTTCGGATTATCCGCAAAATACTGCCGAAATAGGACTTAAAGACGGAAAGCTCCATGTTGTTCCTTTAATTGTTGAATGGCAAGTACTCTTCTATAGAAGAGATTTGCTCACTGCTGCCGGTTTAAATGTTCCTGCCAATTTTGATGAACTTGAAAATGCCGCAAGAGTTTTAAACAGAGACGGCGTTTATGGTTTTGGATCTCGCGGAGCAGGTTTTGCCGCAGTAACCCAGATTTCCAGCTTTATTTATAACTTTGGCGGAAGATACATAGAAAACGGGACAGCGGCATTTGCAAGCTCTGAAGCTGTTGAAGCCTTCCGTTATTATGGCAGGATTCTTGGAATCTACGGACCTCAGGGTGTACAAAATATGTCCTGGAACGAAATACTGCCGATTTTTCAGGAAGGACGTCTTGCTATGTGGACAGACGCTTCTGTCTTTTACAGTCAATTAATTGATCCGTTAGTTTCAAAAGTTCCTGCAGAAAATGTTGGAGTAGCAATTCTGCCGCGAGGACCTGTAACTAACGAGCCTTACATTATTTCTTCGTGGGGTATGAGTATTTCTTCGCGCACAAGCGACATGGATTCTTCCGCGAAATTCCTTGAATGGGCAACAAGCAAAGAAATGGCAAAAAAGGCAATGCTTGCAAACATCACCATGGCGCGTACTTCCGTTTGGAACGATACTTCGATTACATCTTTATTAAACCCGGGTATTGTCGAAACCATGATTCACGCATCCCAATACGGTTATCCTTATGCTATGCCTTTCATGACTTCTATTGTCAGGGGACGAGAGCTTATCGGTGATGTAATAAGTGAGTCGATTAATACAAGGGGAACATCGCCGCGTCTTCATGTGATTGCGGCGCAGAGAGCCTCTGACTTAAACGATTTGCTTAAAACAGACGGCGAATACGGTACTGCAAAATAGGAGCATGTTAGAACACAAAATAGCCGGTTTATTGTTCAGCTATACCACACTGTATAAAATTTCTGCGTAAGTCGGAAATGTCCAGTATTTTCTTGCGATAATAGTTTCCAGTTCATCGACTACTAGGCGAAGCTGCGACATGGCGGATAAAATTGTGTCACGGTAAAAATGAGCCTGCGATAAAATATCGCGCTCTTCTTTGGACTCTATTATAGCTTTTTCCAGATTAGTCAGATTTTCATAAAGACTTGCAGACAATCTACTTATCGTGTATAAAAAATGTTCTTCAAGCGAGCAGTCTATGGTGGTTCCGCCGTATGCTTTTTTCTGGCGCAACAGGTCTACCAGTTCTCTTTGATAATCCACACTTGCAGATGTTATGCCGGTTTTTACCATATCTACCATTGTAAGTGCTTCGATGTGAAGTGTTTTGCAATACGCTTCCATTAATATTTCGTAGCGTGAATGTATTTCGGCTTCGGAAAAAACATTATGTTTGTTGAATAACTCTACATTCTTTTTGGAAGTATATTCCGGCAGTGCGTCAACTGTTGTTTTTAAATTTGAAAGCCCTCGTTTTTGCGCTTCTGCGATCCATTCGTCACTGTAATTGTTGCCGTTAAAAATAATGCGCTTGTGTTCGCTGAATGTTTTTTTAATTAAGATCGCCAAATCATTTGTAAAATTTTTGGAATCGCTAAGAGTGTCAGCGAATTGCCGCAAAACTTCGGCGACAATTGTGTTTATCACGATGTTGGGTCCTGCGATTGAAAAAGCGGAACCAACCATACGAAACTCAAACTTATTGCCTGTAAACGCAAAAGGAGATGTGCGGTTGCGGTCGGTTGTATCTTTCGGGAAATGCGGCAACACAGACACGCCAATCTGCATCGGCTGTTTTTCTTTGTTTTGATAACTGCTGCCCGATTCTATCGCTTCAAATATTTCTGTAAGTTCATCGCCCAAAAACATTGAAACAATCGCAGGCGGAGCTTCGTTCGCTCCAAGTCTATGGTCGTTACCCGCGCTTGCAACAGAAAGTCTTAACAAGTCCTGATACTCGTTTACGGCTTTAATAACGGCAAGCAAAAATAAAAGGAACTGCGCGTTATCATGCGGTGTATCACCTGGTTCAAAAAGATTTACACCTGTGTCGGTAGAGATTGACCAGTTGTTATGTTTACCGCTTCCGTTAACGCCGGCAAAAGGTTTTTCGTGCAAGAGACACGCAAGACCGTGTTTGTTTGCTATGCTTTTCATTAATTCCATTGTTAACTGATTGTGATCGGCTGCTATGTTGGCTGTTGTAAAAATGGGAGCAAGTTCATGCTGCGCCGGCGCTGTTTCATTGTGTTTTGTTTTTGCAAGCACGCCGAGCTTCCATAATTCTTCGTCAAGCTCTTTCATGAAAGCAGACACGCGCGGTTTTATCGCGCCAAAGTAATGGTCATCCAATTCCTGACCCTTGGGCGGACGTGCGCCGAATAAAGTCCTTCCTGTGTAAACAAGATCAGGGCGCTTGTAAAACATTTCTTTATCGATTAAAAAATATTCTTGTTCGGGACCTGCTGTTGTAATTACATGTTGTGTACTAGTATCTCCAAAGAGGCGCAGTATACGAACCGCCTGTTTGTTAATCGCTTCCATCGATCTTAATAATGGAGTTTTTTTATCGAGAGCTTCGCCAGAATACGAACAAAAAGCTGTTGGTATGTATAATGATCCGTCTTTAATAAACGCGTACGAAGTAATATCCCAAACAGTATAACCCCTGGCTTCAAATGTGGCGCGAAGACCGCCCGAAGGAAAACTTGATGCGTCAGATTCACCGCGCACTAATTCCTTGCCGGAAAACTCCATTATAATTCCGCAGCGGAGTTCCGAGCCGTCTCCAACACGGGAAATAAAACTGTCGTGTTTTTCCGCTGTAGTGCCTGTCATCGGATGGAACCAATGTGTAAAATGAGTCGCTCCGTTTTCAACAGCCCAGTCTTTCATCGCGGCAGCGACAACATTTGCGACATCCAGTTCAAGATGTCTTCCCTGCAGCATTGATTTTTTTAATGCCTCATAAATTTTTTTCGGTAGCCTCTCCTTCATGACATTGTCATTAAAAACCATACTGCCAAAGAGGCTTGTAATATCTTTCATGTTTTTTCCTTACGATTATACACTTATTCCAGCGGTTCAATATGAATTGTCGCTGACATATTAAATTTAGCCTTGATCATATTTTCGATCACGGTGGCTATCTTATGACCTTCTTCGATTGACATATTCTTTTCCAGCATTATATGCAGTGTAATTTCTTTTTGCGTAATATAATTATGCAGATGGAAATGATGTGTTCTAAGATCCCTGTCGTAAATATTTTTAACTTCCATATTAATTTTTTCGATCAGGTCTTGATCGGGTTCTTCTCCAAGCAGCTTGCTAATCGCCTCTCTCATAATTTCATAAGCCGCATAAAAGATTGCAAGCGCACAGAAGATTCCAAGTACGCCGTCCATCCACCAAAACTTGTCTGTGAACTTTGTAATAATTATACCGATTAAAACAACAACCGACGAAAGTGAATCCGAACGGTGATGCCAGCCGTCTGCTTTTACAATTGCATTGTCTGTTTTCCGCCCGATGTAAAAAGCGTACTGGGCAAGCAGTTCTTTTACAACTATCGAAACAACAGTTACTACGATTGCAAGAGTTCCGAATATTACATCTTTATAATCTTCCCTGTTTTGAAGTCTATCTATCGAGTTGATAAAAAAATCATAGGCGATTATTCCCAAAATAAAAGCGATAAATATTGATGATATCTGTTCCCATCTTCCATGTCCGAACGGATGTTTTTTGTCGGGCTTTCTTGTAGAAAGTTTTGCAGAGCCGATAACAAATATCGATGTCAGCGAATCAGAAAGTGTATGCCATGCGTCTGCTATCAACGCAATTGATCCTGTTACCAATCCTGCCCAAAACTTTATGCCGAACAACACTGCATTAATTACAACGGATAAAATGCCTTCGGTAATTTGCGCTTTAATTTTATTCATAAAAACTCCGGTTTTAAATTTCCTAATTTTTTTGGCGCAATCTAATGTGAACTTCCCGCAGCTGTTGTTCCGTAACTTCGCACGGAGCTTCCATTAAAAGATCTTGCGCGTTTGAGTTCATCGGGAAAGCCGTAACTTCGCGGATATTTTCTTCGTCTGCAAGCAGCATCAACATGCGATCAACTCCCGGAGCCATGCCGGCATGAGGAGGAGCGCCGTAATGGAAAGCGTTAAACAACGCCGCAAATTTACTTTCGATGTCGGCTTGTGTGTAACCTGCGATTTCAAACGCCTTTATCATAACTTCGGGCAAGTGGTTACGAACCGCGCCTGATGAAAGTTCTACTCCGTTACAAACAATGTCATACTGCCATGCTAAAATGTCCAAAGGATTTTTTGTCTGTAAAGATTCAAGTCCGCCTTGCGGCATCGAAAAAGGATTATGCGTAAACTCGATAGCTCCTGTTTCTTCGTTAGCGCCATACATCGGGAAGTCTACGATAAAACAAAACTCAAACTTTTGTGTATTGATAAGATTTAATTGTGTTCCAAGAGCTGTGCGTATTTGCGCCGCAAGACCATTGACCGCTTTTGGAGCATCGGCAATAAAAAATAATGTATCGTTATTATTAAGTGACATTTCCATTCTAAGGGAAGCTTGTTTTTCTTCGCTTAGGAATTTTACAATGGGACCTTTTAAAGAGCCGTCTTCCAAAACAGAGATGTAACCAAGACCTTTCATTCCGATTTCGGTAGCAAAGGCGAGCATTTTTTCAAAAAAAGATTTTGACTGCTTCGCAGCACCTGGCGCTACAATACCCCGTACCAGAACATTTTTAAACGGCGCAAAATCTACATCGGCAAAAAATGGCGTTAAATCTTCTATTGTAAGGGGGTTGCGCAGGTCGGGTTTGTCCGTTCCGTATTTTAACATTGCTTCGGCATAAGGAATACAGCGGAAAGGAGCGGGACTTACTTCTTTTTTTGAAAAGGTTTTAAAGGTATCATACAAAACTTTTTCCGCTGTATCAAAAACATCTTCCTGACCTGCAAATGACATTTCAAAATCAAGCTGATAAAACTCGCCGGGGGATCTGTCTGCGCGTGAATCTTCGTCACGGAAACAAGGCGCAATCTGGAAATAGCGATCAAATCCCGAAACCATTAAAAGCTGTTTAAAAATCTGCGGAGCTTGCGGTAATGCGTAAAACTTTCCGTGATGCTTTCGGCTTGGAACGAGGTAATCCCGCGCTCCCTCGGGTGAAGACGAAGTTAAAATTGGCGTTTGAAATTCTGTAAAGCCGAGTTCCTGCATTTTTGTCCGCAGAAAACTTACAACTTTTGCACGCAATAAAATGTTATCCCTAACTGCGGGATTGCGAAGATCTAAAAAGCGGTTTTTTAAACGGACTTCTTCACGGGTATTTTTTGATTCGCTTATTTCAAACGGCAGATTACGCACGGCTTTACTTTGTATTACAACCGACTCGGCATGAACTTCTACAGTTCCTGTATCGATTTTTTTATTTACAGTTTCGCTGTCACGCTTTTTTACAGTACCGCTAACGGTAATAACGCTTTCTTTACCGGAAGTATATTCTTCGTGTAAGACGATTTGAGTAATTCCATATTGATCCCGCAGGTCTAAAAAAGTAACGCCGCCATGATCGCGGATAGTATCAACCCATCCTGACAGTTTTACTGTTTGCCCCACATGATCTTCTCGCAAAGCTGCGCATGTATGTGTTCTGTAAATGTTCATTTTATAACTCCACTATAATAATGCCAATTTTTAGGTAATTATTAAAGGGGCATATTCAATAATAGTCACCCCAAAAAAAGGGGAGCTCTTTTCTAGGCGATTTCCTTGCCTGTCCTTAGAATTTCTTTAACAAAGGGATTATCGTTATATAGTTCAGACGAAGGAAATGCATTTGGCTCTATCAGTATGTCTTTGTCGTACTTAATTTTTAAGTAAAATAATTCTGTCAGAACATCCAAAGTGCGCTTGAATTCAAAAGAATTAGAAAAAAAACAAATGTCAATATCACTATATTCTTTTTGGTTTCCCTTTGCGTAAGAACCATATAAATACACCTTGTCAATAGGCATAGTTCTTTTTACATCAGAAATATATTGATGAACAATTTTATTTACGGTTTCATTGTCAATAGCCATTTAAATACTTCCTTTGTTTTTCCTAGAATTTCTTTAGCGTCTTTTTTATTTAAAGTTTCACTCAATCGCTCTTTATACTCAGGATAACGATTATTCAAATAGAATGCACTTAATCGGGCAAAAAAAAGACGTCTATCGTCACTTACAGAATCTGGTAATTTATCTGCAAATCTTGTTACTAATGAATTTATATCATGCGTGTATGGAACATTGTCATCCAAAAATAATAAATATAAACCTTTGCACAACTTTTCAATTGCTTGTTGACACATAAAAACTACATACAACCAGCGTCCGGTTTTATACATAACTTGAGCTGTTTTTAAGTCGTATTTAGCAATATCATGCCAGTATTCAAATTTTTCCATTAATTCCATATTTATTATTATAATATAGAATTAATAAAATTCATAACTCATTCTTCAGTGTTTTGTCAGAAATCTGCGAGACCCCTCCCCCCAAAAAAAGGGAGCACCTTTCAACAACCCCGCACCTTTGCGCCTCTGCGAGATGAAACTCCAAAAAATTTAACCACGAACCACACGAACCAACACGAACGCTCGCTTCGATATCGAACCACACCCTCCGCGCCTCTGCGAGATAAAAATCCAAAAAAGATTTACCACGAACCACACGAACCAACACGAAAAAGAAAAAGACAACGGAGCAAAGGTTCGTGAACGTGCCGCAGGCACGATTTCGTGAAAGTACCGAAGGTACTTTTCGTGGTAAAAATTCTTAATTTCTTCACTCCGTGGTCTCCGCGCCTTTGCGCCTCCGTGTGAACTCTTTTTCCAAAAAACCCCAAAAAAAAGGGAGCGCCTTTCGGCACTCCCCGGCTTACGCCTCACCTCTTTTTAAAACCTGACAATTTGGTGTCAGTCACTTTTTTTTGCCTTTATTGATTCACTGTTGTTTCAAACCAAAGTATTGGCCGTGTAACACCCCACTTCCATGGTTTATTATCAAAATCTTCGCTGCCATCTACCCAAACCGTTGACCAATTTGGATTATCGCCGCTGCCAAACCAAGCTGCATCCCAGTCGGGGGTCGTAAAATCTGTACCATGCATACCGGTATTACCATTTGAACTCCACGACGGTGAAGTAGTTGTCATAGTACTAATTGCGTGATTATTATCATGCGTTCCATTAGTTCCGCCTTTTACACGATAAAGATATAATGTTGAGTTTACACTATTGTTTAAAGCAACACAGTTAGAAACCACCGAGGCAGCCAGTGAAGCAGTCCCGCAAATTCCTCCAATATCTGCTCTGCTGCCTGGGTTGTCGTGTGAACCATTAATATTCCCGGAAGCCCATGAAAAGCTAGTATTACCATCGGCTATTCCTGCAATACCGCCTACACGTGATGAAGTGCTTGCAATACCGGATATATCTCCGGTACTATAACAATTCCTAATTGTCCCTGTATTGTTTCCCGCTATGCCTCCGCAATTTGTTGCACCATTGGATGATGTGACATTAACATTTACTGATGATGATACATTAAATATATTACCTGCATTTGAACCTGCAACTGCTCCGACATATAAATTTGCTGTATCAGTAATATCTATTGAACCTGTTAACTTAAGATTTTTAACAACTCCGCCTCCGCCAATTTGAGTAAATAATCCCGCATAACCGTTTGTTGTTGTTATTGCTGTTGTTATATTTAATGCGATTGTTTTCCCATTACCATCAAAAGTTCCGGTAAAATTTATTTCTAATGGAGTAGAAAAGGTAAGACTATCAATTGCAAGAATATAATTTCTTGTTGCGACAATCGCATTAAAATCTTCTCCGGAATATATTCCTGTTCTGTTAATTGTAGCAGTTGGCGTGCTTGTTAACGATCCTGCGTTACCGCTGTAAGTTACTGTAACCGAAATAGTTTGATTTAAATCTTGCGCGGTAATTTGATAGGATGCAGAATTTGAACCAATATTGGTTGTCCCTCTTCGCCATTGATAAGTTGGTGTTCCGGATGTATTTGTAATTCCGGTTGTATTGGCAGTTAATGTAGCATTTACCCATTGATCCCCGGTTATTGTAACATTTCCGCTCAGAGTAGGAAGAGTTACAGTTACAGCAGCGCTTGTTTTTGGGCTAAAACCTGCCGCGCTTGCGGTTACTGTATAACTACCCGGTGATGCAGGAGTGTGTGTTGTGCCTGTAGCGCTGGTTATCGGATTACCGTCAAAGTTCCATTGGAAAGTAACAGTTTCAGTTCCGCTATATTCTGCTGTAAGTGTACCTCCAACATTTGCGGTTGCCGGTGTAATGGTCACATTTCCGGGAAGAGCAGCAATCGGTGTTACAGTAAAACTTATATTTCTTGTAACTGAAACAACCGATGTATTACCTCCGCTGTAAGTTACTGTTATTTGAGCACTATGTGTTCCGATTGGAAGCGATGCAGCAGCCGTCACCAATAATGATGAATTACCGCCGGCAGTTATACCTGCGGGAGGAGGAGGCATTGTAAATAAATCCGGGCGATTAGTTGTTATGGATGAAATCGTTGCAGGTGCAGTTCCGTTATTTGCGATTACAACATTTGCTGGCGGCGTACCTGAATATCCTACTGCTGCATTATTAATAGTTATATTTTCAAACGTTAAAACAGCCCATAAAGTTTGCTCCATTGTTGTAGTAACAGTATTAACCTGTCCTGCAATTATTTCGTAATCTGATACCGAACCTGTAGCATACAATGTTCCTTTGTAAATCGCATCAATATCTATATCCCATATCCCGGGTT
>WQYB01000051.1 GCA_009781475.1 Treponema sp. | reverse complement strand
GGGGTATAGATTGCAGATGGAGCGCTCATCTCCTGATTGGGCAAAAATTTAACTGCCAAAACTGACAGTTACGAATACGCCTTAGCTGCGTAATCGCGTGGAACTGTTCCGCCGCTCTGAGGAGCAGCTTCCGCGTCGCAATCAGAGCTGGTCATGATGCCGCTTCCGGAGGCACTATGATAAGATTTCCCGGAATACGGGCAGGTCGCGCGCCGTTTAGCCAAACCTGCCTCGACAATAAAATAAACGGCTAAATCTGTAGATGTCTATGTTTCGCGTATTGGGACGCGGGTTCGACTCCCGCCACTTCCAAAGTAATTACTAGAACTCAAAATTTTTTCACAGAAATAAAGATGAATAAAACTCTTATTAACCGGGAGTCGAAACGGAGCAGCGACCTCGAAGACACGAAAGTGTCTGAGAGGTAAACCGGCAGGACGCCGGTTTAGCTGCGTAGACGGGCTGGAAGGAGTAAACAGGATGTTTACGACTGGAAGCCGACTCCATGCCGCTCTCGCGGCACTGGACTTCCATTTTCTCTTTATCGATACTTTTGCGTTATCTCGTTGAATTTATCTTGAATTTGAATGACAGCATCTGTGATTACAGGATCGAATTGTGTACCACGCCCATCTACGATTATCTTAACCGCATCATCATAAGTCATTGCAGACTTGTATACACGAGCGCTGACAAGAGCATCATAAACATCAGCCAAAGCAGCAAGGCGAGCCGTTAGAGGAATTTGGGTTTCTTTTAAACGAAGAGGATAACCGTTGCCGTCCCATCGTTCATGATGACTGAAACAAATGTCTTCGCAATGTTTAAGATATATTGAAGATTTTACATCGCCAAGTTCACCGACAAGCTCCTTTCCACGGGTTGTATGTGTTTTCATTATTTCATATTCATCGGGGTCCAGCTTACCGGGTTTTAAAAGTATTTTATCGGGAATTGCAATTTTTCCAATATCATGGAGAGCCATCGATTTCATTATTATATCGGGCTGGAGTTTTTTTAGTTCATCAGCATAAACGGAATTTGTTTCTATAAGATAATCGGTTATTGCTTTTACATACATTTGGGTTCGCTTTACATGTTCGCCTGATTCCAAATCACGATGTTCAATTACGTTTGCAAGCCCCTGTAAAGCGCTGTCCAATGTTTTTGTAGCTTCGGCAGTTTTTTCTTCTACCATTTCTTCGAGGCTGTCACTGTAATTTTTTAATTTATATTGAAGATTAACACGCAGTTTTACAATTTCAGGTTTAAACGGCTTATTAATAAAATCAACCGCGCCTGCCGCCAAAAGTTCGCTTTCTGAATCGTTCTCGGCAGTGATAAAAATAACCGGAATACGCTGATATATTTTATCAGCTTTTAGTATTTCAAATAATTCACGCCCGTTCATTTCCGGCATTACAATATCCAAAAGAATTATTTTTGGAAGATCATTTGCTGCACGGAGTTTTTCCAGCGCTTCCTTTCCGTTAGATGCTGAAATAACATTGTAATCGTCTTTTAAGATCTCTTCCAATATCATGATGTTTGTATCGAGATCATCTACTACTAATACTGTCGGATTTTTATCAGGCATATTGTTCTATAACCTTATCAGCTTCTTTTATTGTTTGATTATAAACTTCTTTTACAATCGAATATTTATCTGTTACTGCGGCTCCGGCTTTTATCTGATCTTCCAGCTCCATACAATGTTTATATAATTCTGTTAAAGAAAGATTTGCCGCAAGACCTTTAAGCGTATGAGTATAATCCTTTGCTATTGCCATATCACCGCCAGCTAATGCGGTATTAATTTGATTAATGCTTTGATCATCTTTAAATTTAGAAAGCAGCTTGGCATAAAGTTTTGAATTATTCATTACTCTTTTTGTGCCTTCATCAACATCAATGTATATTATATCAGCCATAAAAACCTCTAAAAAATATTTGCAGCTATCGCTCTCGATAGATAATCCGCCCTCTGCTAAGATCATACGGAGAAAGGGCAACTCTAACCCTGTCACCGGGAACAATACGTATATAGTGCTTACGCATTTTACCGGACAAATGCGCTAAAATTAAATGCCCGTTTTGATTATCCAGTTCCACCCTGAACATGGTATTGGGAAGGGCTTCCCTTACAATTCCTTCAACTTCTATAGCTTCTTCTTTCGCCACATATACTCCTTAATAGTTATACTATAACTTATAGCCTTTTATGTCTAGCACCAAAAATATGAAAATATCAGTATATACCGCTTATAAACTATAGAAAATTTATTGTTTTTCCATTAAATTAAATCATGCGTTATTACAGTACAAGAAATAAAAATGAATTTGTAAACTTTACAATAGCAGCGCTTACAGGGCTTGCTCCTGACGGAGGTCTTTTTATACCGGAAGAAATACCGTTATATCCTGCAAATGTCCGTTCATCACTTGGATCAATGGATTTTACCGATATTGCTTTTGAAACAGTAAAACCGTATGTGCAGGATATTATTCCAAACAATGCGTTATCTGACATTGTCCAATCCGCTTTCACTTTTAACGCTCCGCTGATTCCTGCGGCAGACCGGTATTGTCTGGAACTTTTTCACGGTCCTACTGCCGCTTTTAAAGATTTTGGCGCTCGTTTTATGGCAAGAGCTTTTTCGTACCTGCGCCGGGGTGAAGACCGCCCGTTAAGAATTTTAGTCGCAACTTCCGGTGACACAGGAGGAGCTGTCGCAGACGGTTTTTTTGAAGTACCCGGTATTTTTGTTACCGTTTTATATCCAAAGGGGCGTGTAACTCCCCTTCAGGAACGCCAAATTGCAGGTCTTGGAAAAAACATTACAGCACTTGCAGTAGAAGGCAGCTTTGATGACTGCCAACAATTGGTAAAAGCTGCTTTAGCAGATGAAGGTGGTGTTTTAAAAACAAACGATCAAAAAAGGCCTGCTTTATCATCTGCCAATTCAATCAATATAAGCCGTCTTATTCCGCAGGCAGTTTACTATTCGGCTGCCGCAGGCAGAGCATTTTCCGGAAACATCGATTCTGATGAAGAAGCAACTCCGCGAATAAAAGGTTCGCCGTATCCATCAGAAATAAAAAAAGGATTAATTACACTTTGCGTGCCTTCGGGGAATTTTGGAAATTTAACGGCGGGGCTTTACGCCATGAAGATGGGAGCGCCGATAAAACAATTTATTGCCGCAACAAATATAAATAAAACTTTTCCAGATTATCTAAATTCAGGCGAATACCTGACACGTACATCACAAGTTACAATTTCCAACGCAATGGATGTAGGAGCTCCCAGCAATTTTGAAAGAATTGCAGCTCACTTTACACTGGATGAAATGCGCCGGATTATTTTAGGCGTATCGGTAAATGATGATGAAACAAAAGAAACCATTTTGCGCATACATAAAGAAGCCGGATACTTTCTTGATCCTCACAGCGCTGTCGGCTGGAAAGGTGTAGATAAACTTTTAACAGAAAACAAAATTGACAAATCGGATGTTTTTGGAATACTTAGTACCGCGCATCCTGCAAAATTTTCAGAAGTTGTCGAACCTCTGGTTGGACTTCCGCCTGTTCCTTTTTCGCTTGCAAGCGCAATGGAAAGAACCGTAAATGCGAAAACAATCCCTGCAGAAGTACCTGCACTTATCGAAACGTTGTATGAAAATAAATAAATATTTTTACCACGAACCACACGAACCAACACGAAAAAAGAAAAAATATCAAAGTATAATTTCGTGTACGTACTGTAATGTACGTATTCGGATTTTTTCATGGTTAATAATTTTTCTAGTATTTTTCTCAGCGTCATCTTTTGCATGTGATTTGGAAGGGCATTTTTTGTTTACCGTTTCCAACAGCGATGAAGAGGTACTCTATTGGGGATGTTATGACGCAATCAACTCAGGACCTCATATAATCGAATATATTCTTACAAAAGAGAGAGCCGAAGCTACAGGAATAAGACGGCCTTCTGTTCCTTTTACTCAGGACAGAGACGGCGGTTTATTACAGGAATTACTGCTGGAAAACGGTTTTTCGCTGCCTCATCACAATGATTTAACCCATTCCGGTTATGACAGGGGGCACATGGCTCCTAACGCCGATTTTAATGATACTTATGAAAACGCTCTTATGACTTTTTTTATCGCCAATATCTGGCCTCAGACACCGAACGTAAACAGGGTTACATGGTTAAGAACAGAAAATGAAACAAGAAGGCTTGCATCTGAATATTTATTTGTAAGAGTTATAATAATAGTAGATGAATTCAGCGGAAATAAAATAGGAGCTATCAATATTCCTTCATGTTTTAAAAGGCGCGTTTACGATTTAAATTCCGGTGAATTGATTTATGAAATTGACATTTATCAGTGATTCCTGCTGCGATAAAACAAATAAATAATCGGAAAGCCTGTTTAAATAAATACCTGCTTGAGGGTTAAGCGGTGATTTTTCGTTTACGGCAAAAAACAGCCTTTCTGCTCTTCTTGTAATTGTTCTTGCTATCTGGATTTGCGCTTCTATTATATTTTTACCGGGAATAATAAAATCTGTCAGTTTCGGAAGGTTTGCGGTTAACCTGTCAATTTCTTTTTCCAAAAATAATATTTCTTTTTCTGATAAAAAATACTTTTCATTTTTAAAATCAGAAATATGCGCCATTATATTTATAAGATTTTTTTGCACCTTTTCGATAACATTACAGGCAGACAGCCATGAAACCTGCCATGAATCTTCGTTTGAAAGCATTGCTTTTACAAGTCCAAGATGAGAATTTAATTCGTCAATTGCGCCAATGCAATACAATATAATGTCATTTTTAGAAAGACTTTGCCCGTTTAAGTTTTCAGTTTGCCCTTTATCGCCTTTTCTTGAATAAATACTCACTTTAAATTCCTCGTTATATGTACTTATTGTAATAAATATATCCCTCTTTGCATAGTTAATTTTATTTGATACCATTAAAGAAATGGAGATTTTATGAGAATAGCAGTTATAAGCGCACCGGCTGTAAGAATGCCGCCGCCTGATTATGTCAAACAATTGGCAGACGGAATGTCCAAAATGGGTCATCACGTAGATATTGTAGATACATGGACAGAAGACGGAATGAAACTTCCGGGTTATGAATATATAGCGGTTGTAACGGAACCTGTTTCTATTTTTTCTGGAAAAATTCCTTCTAATATAACAAAACTGTTATCCGCAGGCAGTTCGCTTGGCGGCAAAAAAAGCGCTGCTTTCATAAAAAAGAAAGGTCTTTTTTATAACCGCTCTTTATTTAATTTAATGAGAGTAATGGAAAAAGAGGGTATGCGGGTTAACTGGAGCGATATTTTATTTAACGGTCCTCATGCGCAAGCGATGGGCAAACACATAGGAGCTTAAACTTTTAACAAAAAATGCCTTATAATCATTATGATCTGCTTGGCGTAAAACCCGGCGCTAGTACAATAGAAATAAAAAAAGCTTTTCGTAAAAAAGCAAAACAGCTTCATCCTGACATTGCAGGCACTGACGATGCTGAAGCAATGAGAAAACTTATAAAGGCTTATGAAGCGCTTTCTAACTTTGAAAAACGGTTTGAATATGATAAAATACATTCAGTTCATACAGAAAAAACTTTTTTTGATTATCGTACATGGCTCAATGAACAAGAAGATCCTGTAAGCAAGGCAAAATTAGTTTTTTATGAACTTTTAAAACTTAACGAAGACAGAGCCATTGAATTATGGCGGCAAAACGGCGGACTTGGTTTTCCGATGGAAAAATATTTAAACAGGGCAGATTGGATGGATTGTTATTTTTTTCTTGCCGAAGAACTTGATAAAAGAGATTTTTGTTTTGAAGCATTCAAATTATTAACAATTATTCTTTTGGAAGAAAACAAACATCCGCATTTTAATCTTTTTACACCGGAAATAAAAAGTTACCTAACAGCCATCGTAAAAAAAAGATTAAAGGATCAGGTTGATGATGAAACATGGATCGATTGTTTGGAAATATTAATGGGTATTGGTTTTTCGCAAAATGATGAAATGTTTTTTAAAAAATCAATAGCGCATACATTAAAAGAAATAAGAGCAGGATAATAAAAATGATTCGTCTAAAAAATGAAAAACAAATTAACGGCATCAGAACATCCTGCAAAATGTTATCTGCAATGTACCGTGAATTAATTCCGCTTGTAAAACCCGGTATTCAAACTGCAGAAATCGATCATTGGGTAAGAGATTGGGTAAAAAAAGCCGGAGGTAAACCTGTATTCCTGGGTTATAAACCAAAAAAAGTCCCCTACCCTGCCGCAATTTGCATTTCCATAAACGAAGAAGTTATTCACGGCATTCCGTCAAAAAGACGAATCCGCGAAGGAGATTTGGTTTCGCTTGACTGCGGCATAGACCTTGGCGGATTTATAAGTGATCAAGCCGTCAGCATTGAAGCAGGAAAAGTCAGTGCCGATATAAAAAAAATTAACAAAATAACTAATGAATGTTTGTACCGCGGCATTGAAGCTGCAAAAGCAGGAGACAGGCTCCTTCAAATTTCGCGCGCAGTAGAAAAACACGCAAGGTCTAACGGTTACGGTATTGTCGAAGAATACTGCGGACATGGTGTCGGGCTAGCTTTGCACGAAGATCCGCATGTGCCAAATTACCCGCACGGCGCAAATCCAAAACTAAATAACGGCATGGTTATCGCTATAGAACCTATGATCAACATGGGAGCAGGCGATATTGAAATTTGTGATGATGACTGGACAATCGTTACCGCCGACGGAAAAATATCTGCTCATTGGGAGCATACTATTGCCATCTTCGCCGGCAAAACAGAAATTTTAACAGACCCTTTGGAAGATTTGGTATTTTAGAAAGATTTCGCACAGAGGCACGGGGTCACGGAGAAATGTATAGATTTATAACGCTATTGCTATTTTTTCTCGTACTAATTCGTTTATAATATCTGCTGGGGTTTTATTTGAAGCTTTCGCTTTTGTCATTAACCATTTTGTAGAAACATCATCAACAGTTATAGAACAAGCAGTTTTTCGCATTTTTGTAAAAAAACCCGATCCGTTGGGTCCAGGGGTAGGAGGATTCTTTGTGTAATAATCGTCTAAATAATCAGCTTCTTCATCAGTCATTCTTGCCATATTTATCCTTTTTATTCTAATAAATGGTGAAAAATATTCCTACATTCCATTGCATGAAATACATTTATTGTTTTATTATCAATCATATTATAAAGGACTTCAAGAGGATTACCATTCTTATCGAACCCAATAAGCAGATATTTATCCATATCTTGTCCTTTACCCTCATTAAACCAACCATCATATATTGCAGTATCAAAAGCTCGACGTATGTCTGCTTCACTTTTCTTGTGTTTAAATGCAGATGGATTGAACTCTATGATGATATTCACAGTATTAATATAACGTATATATAGTACTTTTGTCCAGAAACCTTATTTCGGCAGAAATCTTTCAAGGTACGTCGTCAAAACTTCTCTATACACGGTTTCTATTCGTTGTTCTGCTGATAGAAAGACGCGATTTTTGGCAGATGGAAATATCTGGTTAAAATTTTAATGGATTTTTATCACGCCAAGACGCAAAGGCGCAAAATTATTATTATCAAGAAGATTTCACACAGAGGCACGGGGTCACGGAGGTATGGAATAATTGAAAATTTTTCATATAATCCAACCTCAGAAAGACTTGACGTTGTATCACATATGTGTTACATTAAAATATATGGATGAGAAATCATGTATAATTTACATTGGTGATAAATTCACTCTAGAATGGTATTACGACAGGAATGGAAATAGTGTTGTTTACGATTATTTCATGGAATCAACAGAAGATTTACAAGATAAATTTCTTATTTTAATAAAAAGAATGGGTGATTTTGGAAAAATACATGATATAACAAAGTTCCGTAATGAAGGTGATGGTATTTATGCATTTAAACCACAGCCTGACAGGTATTTATCCTTTTTTACTGATGGAAGAAAAATAATTATAACAAACGGGTTTAAAAAGAAAACAGATAAGTTACCAAAAAATGAAAAAAAATTAGCAATAAGATTTAAACAAGATTATTTAGAAAGAAAACTTGGGGGTAGGAAATAATGGAAACAACATTTGATAAATTGATAAACAATAATCCAAAAAGAAAAGAAAAGTTCGATAAAGAATATAATGATTTTCTTTTATCAGAATTTTTACTGGAAAAAATGGAATCTGAACAAATTTCTGTAAGAGCATTGGCACAAAAAGCTGGTGTGTCACCTACTGTAATACAAAAAATACGTACGAAAAATGCAGAAAGAATTAACTTTAGAACATTTACAAATGTATTACATTCATTGGGATATAAAATTAATATTGTTAGGATATAATAACCCTACCTCACCTTCCAGGCAGCAACCTTTCAAGGTACATCGTTAAAACCTCTCTATACTCGGTTTCTATTCGTTGTTCTGCTGAAAAAAAGACGCGATTTTCGGCAGATAAATTATTTGGTTAAAATTTTTTTTTATGAGAATTTTCATCTCGCAAAGACGCAGAGGCGCAAAGGTAGAAATAATTCGTTGTTAATGTAATTTCAATGAAGTAATGTAATTTTTTTATAAAACTATCCTTTTTTTGTATCTTTATACATCATTTTTATAGATATTTTATTCTATTTACTCCTAATTCTTATTAATTTATCAAGATAATATGTATTATTCGGATCAAGTTGCAATGCTTTTTCCATATCATTTTGAGCACGATGATAATTATTTACTTTTTCATATAAAATACCGCGACGATAATAAAAATACGCATTAATTGGATCAAGACGAATTGCTTCATAGAAATCATTTATTGCTTGTTCATAATCATTTATTAAATCGTATGAAATACCTCGAGATACATATGCACGTAAATTATTTGAATCTAATCGAATAGCTTCACTATAATCTTTTATTGCTTTTTCATGATCATTGATCCAACCGTATGATGTAGCACGTTCAATATACCAACTAGCATTATTAGGTTCAAAACGAATCGCTTCACTATAATCTTCAATTGCTCGTTCATAATTCTTAAGTAAATCGTATAAATAACCACGTTGATAAAAAATCCATGCATTATTAGGATTTAAGCGAATGGCTTCATTATAATCATCCATTGCTAGCTCATAATTATTATCAAGAAAATATATATAACCACGAAACATGTATCCAAAATCAATATTAGGATTTAAATTAATTGCATCGCTAAAACTTTCAATAGCTTTTTTATATTCATCAATATCAGCAAATTCGAAACCTTGTTCAAAAAATACTTCAATTGCCTGTATTCTTTCTTCTTCGTTCATAACTTGTTGTATTAATTTACTTCTGCCATTACAACTACCTAATACAATAAATATTAATAATAAGACAAACTTCATTTTTCTTACCTTACCCGTTTATATACAGAATACGAATTATTCGCTCTATTGTAATAATAAGTAAGATTTGAGCCAGAAATTTGATAATCATAAATTTGTATTATTCCATAATTTTCATGCTTTACACGACCTCCCTCAGCACTCCATGTAAAGGATTCAGAAAGACCGCCAAAAATATCAGAATACATTCTTCCTGTACCATCAGAGAAATATTCAATTTCATTTGCAATTGCAAAATTAAATAAAACATTATTCGTACTTACAAGTTCCCATTTTCCAACCAATGGATTAAACCATTGACAACCAGAAATTATTAGAGTGATTATGCTTAAAATTAGCAATCTTTTAATATTTTTTATCATTCTAAATCTCCTTTTTTTAGTCAACTAACAACGTTTCAAAATACTATCTGCGGCAATATTAACTTCACCAACTAAATTGATTACTTTTCCAAGTAATTCTGATTCATTTACATTTAATCCATATTCCGCTCCATACATAGCTGGATTTTCTTGAATTTTCCTAAACTTATCTTCAGCAATCCTGATTTCACTAAGTACCTTCGAAATTTCATCCATAATTTTCTCCTTTTTAATTCTAATACAATTCTGCTTTTATACATTCTTGACTTTTTTACCAGAATGATTTAAATCACCACATACGATACAAAGAAATACAATAGCACATAGAAAAAATATATTACCAACGCATTGATGGTTTAGAAAAAACTTCATTAAGTGTCTTGTTCATAAATAATTGTTCTTCATCTGTGCAGCCTCGAATATGCTCTCTCAATTTTTTCTCAATTTCTCCTAACCTTAAATTAAACAGTTTCTTGGCTGGTTTTCGACTAAGTATAAAAATAATAAAAGGTACTAGAATTGGAACAAGAATATTTGAAATAGCATCTATAATTAATTCTATTATAATAATACAATTATGATCCATAAGATTGTATCCTCCTTAATATATTCGTTTTATTATTAAACTGCTTTTAATGTTCACTAGAGTCCTCTTAAAAGATCATCTATCCAAACTTCAAATTCACGTCTTAATTGTCTATTGTTTGTGCGTGAACCATTACCAATATTATTAAAGGTCATACCATAAACATAATCCCCTATAATAAAATTTACTTCGATATTTCTAATGTTACCAGGCCAATCTACAGGATAACAGATAACATAATTCCGATTATTTATTAGCCAGCTATGAAACTGTCTAAATCCAGGTCCTTGTGAAACAAATAACTCTGCAAGTCTTGTATTAAATGATCTGTGATTAATATTACTGTCTGAAAAATCAATAAAGGAATATTCTTCCCAAACCCTAAAAAACTCCGTTTTAACAGAACTCATAGGTATTATCCTATTAACGTTAACTCCTTGAATTGTGGGTCTAACTGTAGACCAATTAATATTATCCAACCCAAAAGAATAAGATGTAATAAATAAAAGTAAAAAACACAAAAATACAAGTTTATTACCCCAATTTTTCATAAATTTTCCTCCTTAAAAACACAAGTAAAAATTACATATTCTTTTAGATTTATTAAAATAAGCAAATAAATCCAAAGTAGCTCATACTGTTCTATACTATAGTCCTTTATGATTTTTGTCAAGTGGTAAAACATATAGTTCAATATTATTGATTGAAAAGGTTAATTTATGAATGGACAAGAATTAAAGGGGATTTTAGGAAAAAATATTAAATTTTTTAGATTCCGAAAGGAATTTTCTCAAGCTGATTTAGCAGAAAAAGCAGATATATCTATCACCTTTTTAAGTAATATTGAAAGAGGGTTAAAATTTCCCAAACCAGATATATTAACAAATATTGCGACTGGTTTAGATATAGATGTTTTTGAATTATTTAAAACAGACATTATTCCTGAAGAAAATAAAAAATTAATAAATTTCCTTTCTGAAGATATAACCAAAAAAGTAAATCAAGCAATGAAAGAAGTATTTAAACAATATTCTAAATAATTATCGTAAATTTCACATACCTTAGAAGATGTGTTGTGATGAAAATTTACTTGTAGATATATTACCTAATCTTTTATAAATTACGTATTTTTCAAGGTTCCAATGACATAATTATGTTAAATTTTTGAATATGTCCACTTTTACGAAGAGATTACGTTCCGAAATTGAATATATTGGTCTTACTCAAAAAGAATTCGCTGTAAAAGCAGGTATAAAAAAAAGAACTTTAGATGGTTATTTACGAGCACAGCAATCCATGCCGCCTGCGGATACGGCTGTAAAAATTGCCTCTGCGCTTGGACTTTCTGTCGAATACCTAGTTACAGGCAAAGAATACCGCCAAACTGTGGACATCTCTCAATATTTGCAATTCAGAGACTTATTGGACGACTTATCTGTCTTACCGCCGGAAACCCTGGAACCAATAAAAGCAGTTATTAAGGCTTTTGCGCAGAAGAAACGAGGGAAGTAAATTTTTAAAGCAGTAAAACGGAATATTGAACGATTTCCATCCGATTTTATGTTCCAATTAACACAAGATGAATGGATTTCTTTGAGGTCGCAAATTGCGACCTCAAAGATGGGAAAAGGAGGAAGAAGGTATCTCCCCTTTGTCTTTACAGAACATGGAGTTTCAATGCTATCTAGTGTTATAAACTCCAAATGCGCAAAGGTATATAACGTCTGCCACCTCGACCATCCTTTGAGATCACATTTTGTGATCTCAAAAAATATCATTAATCTCATGACCGAAAATGGAGAAAATGGAAAAAAACCTGCTTGTAACTATAAAATCTTTCATATATTTGTTATTATATAGAAAGAATAATATCTTTATGGAGTAAATATGAACATTATACAGAAACTGTCTTCAAAAAACATTCTGGTCTTCAATTTGGTGCTTATTGGAGCTATTTTTGGCTTTTCTTTGGCTTTTTTATCGTTTTCATGCTCTACCCCAAAAGTAAGGGTACAGGCTCAGCAAAGTCAGGTAGTAATTCCTGCAGATGCCCTTTCTGCGGCAGAAAGTTTGCAGACTGTTTTTCGGGCAGTTTCGGAAAAAATGCTTCCCTCCGTTGTAGAGCTGAAAACCGTTTCTGTAAGACGGCAGCAAACGCCGAACTTCCAGGGAATTCCTTGGGAGTTCTTCTTCGGACCTCGTGACAGAGGACAAGACGGCAGAGAAAGAGAGTTCCGATCACAGGGACTGGGTTCAGGAGTTATAGTTCGTTTTAAAGATGGTGTATATTATGCTCTTACAAATCATCACGTAATTGACGACGCTACAGAAATTACAATAGCAACAAAAGACGGCAGGGAATATCCTGCGGAACTTGTCGGCTCTGACGCGCGCAAAGATTTAGCCCTTGTTTCTTTCAGAACAAATGATTTTCATCCGCTTGCGGTTCTTGGTGATTCTGATACAGTAGCTGTCGGCGATTTTGCAATTGCAATCGGCAATCCGCTTGGACAGCAATTTTCATTTTCTGTAACACAGGGTATTATCAGCGCAGTCGGACGAACAGGCGGTCCTGGCGGTAATATAAATGATTTTATACAAACCGATGCTGCAATAAATCAAGGGAACTCCGGCGGACCTCTTGTCAACATAAGGGGTGAAGTTATCGGTATCAATACATGGATTGCAAGCGATAGAGGCGGCGGCAACGTTGGGCTTGGGTTTGCAATTCCAATTAATAATGCTAAACGCTCTATCGATGAATTTATCGAAACAGGAACAACAACTTACGGTTGGCTTGGTGTTTCATTACAGGAACCTAACAGGGAAACAATTACAGCGTTAGGTCTTGAAAACAGGCGAGGCGCTCTTGCATCTCAGGTGTTCCTTGGCTCTCCTGCCGACAATGGCGGAATTAGATCCGGTGATTTTATTACTCATGTTAACAACAGGGAAGCCCGCAGTGTACAACAGCTTCAAATGCTGGTCGGCGATTTAAGAGCCGGCGAAAATGCGACATTTACAGTAATCAGAGACAGACAGCAAAGAGAAATACGAGTACGCATAGAAGCACGTACAGATCAAGTCGCTTCAGATAACAGAAGATTGTGGCCCGGTGTTACGGTTGTTCCGTTAAACGATCAAATAAGACAAAGCATGGAACTTGACAGTAATGTACAAGGTATAGTGGCAGTACAAATTGTTTCCGGAAGTCCTGCAGATATTGTTGGATTAAGACAAGGTGACAGAATAACTTCGATAAACGGACACGCAGTTAATGACATAGCATCATTTTACAGAGTGTTACGCGAAAGAACAAACGAAGAACTTTGGTTTGGAATTCTGCGCAGTGATTCAGCGCTTGAATCATTGAAGTTTAGAAGACAATAGATTATGAGAATCTCTAAAAACTATTTTAGTTTTTAGAGGTTACCTTATAAATCAATTTTGAAGACAGGGCGTCTTGTCCGGCTTTGATCGTATTTATAAATGTCGGTATTAAAACGGCGTTCTGCTTCAAGGGTTGAAGGAGGTCCGTGACCCGGCAATACTACATAATCGCCGGGAAGCGATAAAAGACGGCTTCGCAGTTTATTCATTTGTGTAGCAGTACCATAAGCGCTTGCGGTACTGCCTACAAGTCCTGCTGTTAATACATCACCTGTAAAAAGCAAATTATCTATTTTATAAACCACTGAATCAGAAGAATGACCCGGAATAGAAATTACATCAATTGTAAATCCTCCGATAATTAATTTATCGCCGTCTTTTACCATTGTAGTTTTATGATTCATAATGGTCTGATTTACAGCAATTACTTCTGCATTATAAATTCTTTTTAATGTGCGTAAACCCTGTACATGATTTTTGTGATCATGGGTTATCAATACAGCTTTTAATTCAAAGTCATTATTCTCGATTGATTTCAGCGTAACATTATCGATACTCCCGGGATCTACCATGATTGCGGTATTTAATTGATTTTCGCCTGCGTCTTCAGACCCAAGAACATAACAATTTCCGAATCCGTATGAACAGTAATGAAAAAAAAGTTTCATTATTTTTTATCACTCCTCCACTTCGTATATTGCTTCTGCAGTGTTGGACGATTTAAAATTAATAACGTTTTGCTTTGTATTGGCAAAGTGTACCCGCTTTAAATTGCAATTAACAAAAGTACATTTATCCAGATCGGCGCTTATAAACCTGCTGTTATACATATTGGAATTGTTAAAAGATGTTCCGCTGATTGAAGCACCTTCAAAGTTAACATGTACTATTTCTGAATCAGAAAAATTGCAGTCATGTATACCGGCTCCCGCAAACGATAAAAATTGAATATCTGATTTTGTAATATCACAGTTATTTAATTCACCGAAATCAAAAAAACTCATTCGAATCTTGACACCGGAAAAATTACAGTTAAAAAAAGATGTTTCTTTAAAATTACAGCCGTAAAAACAATAATTGGAAAAATCGATATTTTCAAAACGCATTCCCGATACTGTCAGGTCTTTTATAACAGGAGTCTTCCCGATATATTCGCAAATACGTAAATACTCCTGCTCAGGATTTGCTTGATGAATAAAACACAGATTATATCCTGTAATTGACGGTCTTCCGCATCCTGCAGCGCATGGATTAATGGTAAACATACCCAAGTTTAACATATTTTTATCTTTACAACCAGCCTGACAACAGGTAAAATAGTTAGATGTGCTGGTATTGCGGTTCTCCTATAACAGATGCTCATCCAATCGGGCGCTCTCTTAGATGTCAGGATTGCGGTAAAGATCTGCGCGCCTGTAAAAACTGCCGTTTTTTCCTTCCCGGCTCAAGAGGCGATTGCCGTGAAACAAGCGCAGAACCGCAATCAGATAAAGAAAGAGCAAATTTCTGCGACTGGTTTTCGTTAGATGAAAAATACCGAAATCAAAGTCCCGGACATCAAAAAGAAAAGGAAAAAGCCGGCGCTTCCAAAGAAGCGTTTAACAATTTATTCAGCTGATACATAAAAATTATGGATAATAGACCTATACTATTTATAGATTCAGGAATTGGCGGGCTCCTTTATTGCAGGGATTTTATAAAACATAATCCTCAAGAAGAAGTATGTTATCTTGCTGATATAAAAAACTTTCCTTACGGTCAGCGCGGAAAAGAAGAATTAACTTCGATATTAATTTCATTAATAGAAAAATTATTAAAAACAATAGATCCTAAAATAATTGTAATTGCCTGTAATACTGCCACGATTTCATCTCTTGAACCGTTACGCAATCATTTTTCCGGTATTTCATTTGTAGGTACTGTCCCTGCCATTAAACCTGCGGCAAACGCTTCCAAAAACAGAAAGGTAGGGGTACTTGGAACTACCCGAACTGTCGAAGATCCTTACAATCAAAATCTTGCCAAAGATTACTGTGAAATATACGCTGTCGCTGCCCCTGAGCTTGCGGAGTTTGTCGAACAGCGTTTTGAAAAAGCAGATGAAAAAGAAAAAAATGATATTGTAAAAAAATATATTGATATTTTCCGCAAAGAAGGCGTTGATACTCTGGTTCTTGGCTGCACACATTATTTATACTTACTTGAAGAATTCCGCAATGAAGCCTCACCTGATATTCAAATCTTTGATTCACTTGACGGAATTACAAAACGTGTTGAGTTTTTGCTGAACGAAAACGATGATAAACTCCGATCTGATATTGATTTTGAACCTGTACACTGGCTCTTTCTTACCGGATCTGAACCGCAAGGTTCCGCTTGGCAAGAGCGCTGCCAGGAACTTGGCTTTGCGCTTTGTATGCTGGATTCGCTATAAATTTATGAAAAACGAAAATGAAATATTAAAAGGTCTTGTAATCCAAAGTTCACGAAACATTATGATTGCACGTGTTGAAACTCCAAACGGTTTTAAAGAATTTGAATGCAGAATAAAAGGAAAAGTATTAAAAGGGCAGGAAAATCTTTATAACCCCATAGCCCCTGGTGATTGGGTTATAATAGAGCGTCAAAATGATTCAAACAGCGCTATGGTAATTTCTGTAGAGAACAGAAAAAATCTTTTCAGCCGTTTTAACCAAAAAGGAAACGCAAGTCAGCTTTTGGCTGCAAATACCGATCTTGTTCTTTGTCTTTGTACACCCATATCACCTCCTTTTAGACCGCGTTTCCTTGACAGGGTTCTTTTACAGGCAGACATCGCAGGTATAGAAGCAATTGTTATCTGCAACAAAATTGATTTGGAATACGACGATCTTGATGTCGACGAACGCCTTGAAGAATATAATAAAATAGGTTACAAGGTAATACGAGTTTCTGCAAAAACAGGCGAAGGTATTGATGAGCTAAAAAATATTATTACGGGAAAAACAAGTGTTTTAATCGGTCAGTCAGGAGTTGGAAAATCAAGTTTATTAAACACATTACAGCCCGGGTTAGACATTAAAGAAGGGCAGTTAAACGAAAAATATGATCGGGGAAATCACACAACAACATTATCAATAATGTATGAAATAAAAAGTTTACCTCAAACGTATATAATTGATACGCCGGGGGTACGCCGTTTTTTCCCTGACGGAATAAAATCAAACGAGATAATAAATTACATGAACGAGTTTGCACCCCTTGCGGGAAAATGCAGTTTTGGTTTATCCTGCTCTCATAAGACAGAACGCGGCTGTAAAATAATGGAAGCAGTCCATGCGGGAATTATTCACGAAGACAGATATGAAAGTTTTCTTCGTATATGCGATGATTTAGAAGGTAAAGAAATCGATGAGTACTAAGACATTGGCAGAAAAAACTCAAGCTCTTTTAGAATATCCGCAGATCATGGAAAGCGTAGCATCATACACTGTAAGTGAAGAAGCCGCCGCCATTATAAAAGAATCAAAACCTATATATGATACTTCATCAGAAGAAATTAAAAAAAATGTCAATGTTATTTATTCACTATTAAAGTCACGTAATGACGAGCCTCGTTCATGGCTGCCGACAATTGGTTTTCTTCTTCCAAAAATTGAAACACAGGGTACTGTACTTGATTTGGACGAAATACTTGCTGTCGGGCTTTTTATTGAACGAGGTTTGGAACTTGTAAAATGGCTAAATAAAGATCGGGAAGAAGGCAGACAAAAAACAACCGAAAATAAATTTCAAATAATAGAAGATATACCTGATTGTAGTATTGTTGCGGCGGAAGTTTTTAAAATAATTGACAGGGAAGGAAACCTTCGAGATCTTCCCGTTTTACGTAATATTAAAAAAAGAATAACCAGCCTTGAAAAAGATTTAAAAATTACTGTTTCACGTTACTCTAGCGACGATGAATATAAAAGAATGTTGCAATCGCCTCTGCCATCTCAAAGAGACGGCAGAGCTGTAATTGCGGTTAAAGCCAATTACCGCGGCAGAATACCGGGAATTGTTCACGAACTGTCATCAAGCGGACAGACAATTTTTATTGAACCTTTGGATGTAGTAGAAAAAAATAACGATCTTTTACTTGAAAAAAGAAATCTTGATGCAGAAATACAAAAAATATTAAGAGAACTGACTGAAAAAATTTATATTCATGCCGGTAATTTAAAGATTTTTCACAAAATTATAATCGAACTTGAATGTTTAAGAACAAAAGCAAAATATTCATTTATAACAAAGGGAAACTTCGCTGTCAGCTCCAGTGACAGTCAAAGTCTTTTACTAAAACAAGCACGCCACCCTATGTTAAAAAAGGCAGTTCCCATTAATATCGAAATGAGCAGTGTTACACGCACATTAATAATTACAGGTCCTAACACAGGAGGGAAAACTGTCGCGTTAAAAACTCTTGGATTGCTTGGAATGATGAACCAAAGCGGTCTTGCCCTCCCCCTTGACGAAGGAAGTATCCTGCCTGTCTTTGACGGAATATACGCAGACATAGGCGACGAACAATCGATTAATCAATCTCTTTCTACATTTTCAGCTCACATAACAAATATTTCCGCAATTACAGCGGCGGCAAGCGAAAAATCCCTTGTGCTCCTTGACGAGCTTGGATCCGGCACTGACCCTCAGGAAGGCGGCGCAATTGCAATGGCTGTTTTAGATTACTTAATCGAAAAAAAATCCCGCATGATAATTACAACGCATCACGGTATTTTAAAACATTACGGCTATACAAGAGCCGGTGTGGAAAATGCTTCTGTTGAGTTTGACGCGCATACACTTTCGCCGACTTACAAAATTATAAACGGGCTGCCCGGAGAAAGCAGGGCTATTGATATCGCTTCAGGTAACGGTCTTGACAAAGCAATCGTTGCAAAAGCAAGAAATTACATTGATGAAGAAAAATCTGATGTTTCAGAAATGATCAAAGGGCTTGAGGAAAAACAAAGAGAACTTGCAGGGTTAGAGAAAAAAAGCACTATAGAAAAAAATATTTTAAAAGAAGAAAAACGAAAATCAGATTTAAAAGAACTGCAGCTGCGTCAAAAGGAAGCAGAGTTAAAACGTGAATCTGTAGGAAAACTTCAAGTTTTCCTTCGTGAAAGCCGCAAAACTTTAGAAAACCTTGTAAGAGAACTTAAAAAAGGCGAAGTAGATCGCGAAAAAACTTTAAAAGTAAAAGATTTTTTAAACGAACTATCACTTAACATAGAAACAGAAAGTGAATCCCTTGCAGAAGAGGAACGGTTAATCCGAAAGCAAATGCAAGATTCTGCTAAAACTTCTTCAGCATCTTCTGATACCGTCATTTTTACAACCGGCATGGAAGTTTTAACAGGACCTTCAAAACAGCAAGGTGTAATAATCCGCGCCGATAAAAAAAGCGCCGCAGGTCAGACATGGTTAGTCGAAGTCGGCTCTTTAAAAATGAGTTTTTTGGAAAGCGATTAATCCCTGTCCCAGTTTCCAAAACACCTGTAAAAAAATCAAAACGTGTTACATGGGCTGCCGATGTCGGCATCGCAAATGATGCTGTTTATGAATTAAAAATACGAGGCATGCGCTTTGAAGAAGCTATGGAACTGGTAAGGCGGCAGATTGAATCAGCAATGTTATCGGGATTGAAAAACTTTTCTATCATTCACGGGAAAGGGCACGGAATCTTGCGGCAGGGTGTTCATGATTATCTAAGAGGTAATCCCGCTGTTGCCGAGTTTCATTTTGCCCGTCCTGAAATCGGCGGATTCGGCAGAACAGAAGTTGTATTAAAATAATTGCAATTTTATTATTTTCAAATTAGAATAATATTTATGAAAATTGCCGTTGTAAGCGATATACACCAAACAATTTACTGGAGAAAATTAATTGACAAAATAAATGATTTTGATAAAATAATTTTTCTAGGTGATGAGTTTGACTGCTGGAAAAATAAATGGCCTCTTCAAATGAACAATGCGCAAAATATAATTGCTTTTAAAAAGAATAACCCGGAAAAAATCGATCTTTGCTGGTCAAATCATGCTATCAGTTATTTTCATGACGAAAGATGCAGCGGTTACCAGGACGAACACGCAATCGATATAAAAGAATTTTACAATAAATATAAAAATCTTTATAACCCTGTATACATCTATGATAAATGGATTTTTTCTCATGGCGGGGTTTCCGCAAAGTGG
>WQYB01000050.1 GCA_009781475.1 Treponema sp. | reverse complement strand
GGTGATAAATAAAACCAAAATAAAGCATATTTAGTATAAAACCACCAAAAATTAAAAGTGTTTTTATTAAATATTCATATCTAAAGCATCGTCTCATATATTTTCGTATTTTATATTATTACTCATATTTTGTCAACCACTTTTGATAAAATATGTCGCCTAACGTTCTGGTTGTATATGACGGTTTGGTAACCCGAATAAGCGAAACCGTAGGTTTAGCAGGGCTGACAAACTGTGCTGAAGACAAAACCGCACAATGACAGAATTTAGTCTGACGACTGCGATTTTATATATCATCTTTTGATATATTTTTTTTATTTTCTGCCCATGCAAGAGTCGGTAAAAATACAAAACAACATATTGCAATAGAGTACGTTATTGATGTTAAACTTATTGCAATACTTGGACCTAAACGTTCGGGAGTTCCTATATGTCCAAGACTGATAACTACAAATATAACAGAACAAAATATTCCTGAAAAAATAGTATATTTTATTGTGTTTTTTACAGCAATAGAAAGACCTTCAAGTTCAACTAAAGTGTATTTTTGCACTTTTTTAAAACTTTTTATTACATATTGTCCAATAACACTCCCACTTCCTGAAACAATTAAAAAAAATATTAAAGAGACACATATAAATAATAATGACCACGGATTTAACAAAACCGTAACAAAACCCGCCATTAAACCAATAATAGTATAAGCAAAAACAGCAAACAAAAATCCAAAAATTAAAAACATATTATTCTCCTCCTAAATGTCTTTTTATATAACCGGCTATTTCATTCATATAACCATCCAATATTTCCGAACTATCTGGCATATTTATATGCCATTCCTGATAATATTTTTCTACAGCAACTTTAAAAGGTCTGGTATTTATTGAAAAACATATTACAAAAGTAAACAAAAATGCGGCAGCAAGCACTAAAATATTTTTTAATTCAAACCTGTCATTTTTTGCTCTTAGTAATCCGTCATTTACAGCAATATCCAGACGATCTTGTTCACAATTACAATTTTCCTTGATATACTGTAAAAATAATTTATCATTCATACGAAACCTCCAAACGCAATAGATTAAGTGCCTTATTTAAACGGCTTTTTACAGTACCTTCTGGAATATTTAATGTCGTAGATATTTCATTTAATGTATAACCAGAAAAATATTTTAAAGATATTATTTCCCGTAGTTTTGGTTGCAAAGTTTCAATCATTTGACTGAATTCAAACTTACTATGGTTATCATAATATATACCTTCAGGAACTGTTTCCACTATTATTTCATGTTTTTTCCTCCTGTAAATATTTTTTGCCGCATTTATTACAATACGAACAAACCACGTTTCCACATATTTTGGTTCTCTGAGTTTTTTTATACTTTTATATGCCCGAAAAATGGTTTCACTAACAGCGTCAAGAGCAAGTGATTCATTATTTAGAATGCCTTTTGCGGTACGAAAGAGTTTGTTTTTTAACAAGTTGCAGAGTATTACAAAACATTCTTCATCTCCTTTTGACGCTTTTATTGCCAGATATTCAGGAGTTTCATCAATTTCCGCCAAGTTTCTTTTGATCTCCTTATTTATTAGACACTTTAAACATTGATTTAGTTCTTGTAATTAACTTTATTTTTTGGCGGTTTTTGGAGTTTCGAAAGCCGTTTCTTAGCGTATACAGGCAGGTTATATAATTTTGCGTTGGACTTATTCTAATAATTCATCAGTTATTTCCAAAATATAATAACTAGTACGATTATGTTCTCTATCAATCTTTATAATCCTTTCTAAGACATTTTCATCTCTATCATCATATTTATATCCACTATTATATTCTTTAATTATTTCTCCATCTTGATTATATATAGTAATACTATCAATATGAAGGGATTCAGAATATCTTTTTAAACCATCGCTCTTCAATGATATATGTTCACCTACAACCAATTTAAAGTCTTCTGTTGTAGGCTCATTTTTTAAATAACTGATAATTTTTACTATAATAATTTGTGAAGAATTATTAATGATTGTTATTTCTAAATTTCGCGCATGAGCTGAAGTACTCAATGCGAATACCATCATTACAATAATTATTAAAATGGATAATAAATGCGCTTTACATTTTTTCATATTTTCCTCCATAAATATTTATAGCAAAACCAATACCTGAAAATATCACAATTGTGACAAGATCAAGAATATCAAAAGTACCCGGTATTATTTTAAATAATTGACCAATTTCAATAAAAATAGATAACAATATAAATATGACTGAATATACATATAAAATGCGGTTACTCTGCTTCAAAAATACTTTTAATAATAATAAACCTGATAATATCCATAACCCATTAGGAAGGGAATAAATAATAAATGATGATATTATGTTTTTATCAAAATTCATTTGTTGCATAAATGAATAATTTATATTTAAAAATCTCAGCCATGAAAAAGCATTATATTTTCATCCCTAAAACAAATATATATCAATCCGCCAAATAAAAGAGGAATTATGGCAAGTATGGGATCAATGGATTTCTTAAAAATCATTCCCTGTATTTTAACAAGTTCTAAATTTATTGTCAAACCCAATGTCGATTAACTCTTAATATACAAAAATTAAAAAACTATTTGTTAAAATTAAAAAAATGTGTATAATAATTATATATGGGTTTACTTGTAATAAGTTTTGATGCGATCGGCGATAAAGCCTTTGAAGAAATGGCGCAGGACAATAAAAATTACCCCAATATTGCCGCTTTTAAAGAAAAGGCTATTTACTGCGGCGGCGTAAAAACAATTACTGTATCAAACACTTACCCTGTTCACACAACAATTTCTACAGGCAAGCTGCCAAAAGACCACGGCATTATTTCCAATATGCTGCCGCCAAATAAAAACGGCGAATGTTCTTGGGCTCAGATGGCAAAGTACATAAAAACAAAAACTATTTGGGATGCGGCAAAGGAAAAAAAATTGATCGTAGCAGCAATTTTATGGCCTGTTACTAATGGCGCAAAAATCGACTATCATCTGCCGGAGACACATGCCGAAAAAGGTCAAAATCTTCTTTTAAAAATGTTTAGGTACGGCAGCTTTTTTTTCCTGTTGTTTGCGCTTTTAAAACACGGCGGAATACTTATTAAAGCTATTATTAAAAATAAAATGAAAGGCATGGGGCAGCCTGCGGTTGATAATTTTATTACTGCCGTAACATGCGATTTATTAAAACGCAAAAAACAGAAATTGGATTTGGTTTTAGTTCATCTTTTTGCCTATGATCATAGTTTTCATTACGCAGAGCCCGGCTCTAAAGAAAGGGATATTGCAAAAAAAGCTATGGATACAAATCTTGGAAAGCTCCTTACAAATTGGGGTGATGATACAGTAATTTTATTTTCTGACCATTCTCAAATTGACATTAAAGAAAACATTAATTTACAAGCCATGTACGGCGACTGCGTTGACGAACAATGCGGCGGCTGTGCTTTTTTAAATAAGGCGATTGAAGATATAGAAAAAAAGACTTGGTTTGAACGTTATCTTACAAAAGAAGAAATGCTGGAAAGCGGGTTTTCAGACAAACAGGTAATCGGTATAGCAGCAAAGGCAGGTTTCTGCTTTTCGCAATACAATGGGTTTAAAGGAAATCACGGCTATCCGGCAGATTATGAAAATTACAATGTATTTTACGCACTTAAATCAAAAAAAATTAAACCTGAACAAGCACAGCTTAAAAACCATATAATTGATATAACAAGGATCATCGCCAAAGAATTAGAGTTAGATATGGATATAGATTGATTTATAATGAATAATATTGTAAAATGATTATCGCTTAACCTAAGCAAAGGAAATAAAATGAAAAATTTAATGAAAACCGCTATTTTATTATTAATTATCATCGGTATTACAGGCTGTCCCGGCAAGGAAACGGACAATGAAAATGCAATCACAGTGCAGCCAATAGAACAGAATACAAGAAATGAAACAATATTTACTGATTTTTCTTCCAATAGCGTATCTAATAATTATACGCAAGTTGGAGACTTTGTTATAGTTGCCGGAGAATTAATTCTTTATACAGGGAACGCAACTCATGTAGAAATACCGGCAGATTTGGAAATAACAAGAATAGGACAAGCTTTTTCCCATACCTCTGTCGTTTCAATAGTAATACCGGAACAGGTGCGGGAAATCGAATCATTATATGGAGGCAGAGCATTTGCCGATTGTTTTTACTTACAATCAATTACAGTAGTTGAGGAAAATCAATATTTTGCTTCAGCTGACGGAGTACTTTTTAACAAAGACATGACAGTACTTATTCATTTTCCTCAGAAAAAAACAGGTTCTTATATATTACCTGATGGTATTATGTCTATTAGTTCAAATCAATTTTTCGGTAATACAGGACTTACTTCCATTACCATTCCTGACAGCACTATCAGAATATCAGATTTCGCTTTTTCAGGTTGCAGTGGACTTGTATCGATAAACGTAGATCAAAATAACCCAAATTATGCATCGGTGGATGGAGTACTTTTTAATAAAGCTGTTACAGAACTTATGTGGTTTCCTCACGGTAAATCCGGCTCTTATACCATGCCAAATACTGTTACAAGTATCAAACAAAACGCCATTTCTGACCGTACAAGAATTACTTCAGTTTCATTATCAAACAGCATTACAAATATAACAAATGGAACCTTTTCAAGATGCAGCAGTCTTACATCAGTAACAATTCCTGATAGCGTAACAACAATAGGAGATTCTGTTTTTTCACATTGTTCCAGATTAACAACAATTAACATACCAAGAAACGTAACAAGTATGGGTGATAATATTTTTACTGGATGTACAAGCCTATCTTCGATTACGGTAGATCGGAATAACACAACCTTTGCTTCAGCAGAAGGAGTGCTTTTTAATAAAAACATAACAGAGCTTATTTATTTTCCTTTAGCGAAATCGGGCTCCTATACAATACCTAACACTATTACCAATATAAGAGATCTTGCATTTTCTGAACGTACTGCTCTTACTTCAATTGTCATTCCTGCAAGTATAACTGTTATAGGCAAAGATGCATTTTTCCGCTGCAACAGTCTTACTTCGATTACAGTAGATGATAATAACCCTAATTATGCTTCTGTTGACGGAGTTCTTTTCAATAAAAACATGACGCAACTTATTCGTTTCCCACGCGGAAAAACAGGCAGATATATAATACCAAACACTGTTGTTTTAATTGGAAACAATGCATTTGCAGGTACTTCAGGGCTTACCGCAGTTACTATTCCTGATAGTGTTACCAGCATAGGAGATACTGCTTTTGCAGGAACCGGTCTTACCTCCCTTACAATACCAAACAGCGTTACAAGTATAGGAAATAGCGCTTTTGCGGATAATCGCAATCTTACAATAATCGGTTTACCGGATAATTATAGAAGTATGGAGGATGGAAAATTCGGCGATTACTTTTTTTACGGCTGTACAGGATTGCGGCAGATTATCGCAGGCAGAAATAACAGATATTATACTACAGTTGACGGAGTGCTTTTTAATAAAGACAAAACGCAGCTTATTCGTTTTCCTCAGGGCAAAACAGGTTCATACACAATTCCTGACACTGTTACAAGTATAGCATACAAAGCCTTTTACGGCGCTTCAGGTCTTACATCGGTTAACATACCTTCAAGTGTAATCAACATTGGAAACTTTGCTTTTGACGGCTGTACTTCGCTTACTTCGGTTAATATTCCTGACGGCGTTATAAATATTGGAATGTATGCATTTGCACGCTGCACAAATCTTGCTTCGGTTAATATTTCCGCAAGCGTAGCCGGCATAGGAGACTTTGTTTTTTACGAAACAGGTTTACGGTTTATCGCCATCGATCAAAATAACAGAAGTTTTACTTTGGTTGACGGAATGCTTTTCAGAAAAGACATGACAGAACCTGAGCGGTATTTAGCTGCTGTGCGTTAGATGAGTAAAACTGACAAGCAACAAATATTTAAACTCCGGTTTTTAATTCCGGCTGTTTTATTATTTATATTTCTCTTTCTCTTTTACGGTCCTATAGAAAATTTCCGCCGTTTGTTTATTAATACTGCCATACATACTACCCGTTTTCAAATATTTGCAAAAATGCTTTATACAGAAAACTATATTAATAAAGTTATAGGAAGAATTGAACCCGAGGACAATCCCAGATCAGATAATTCTTTATTATCACACGAATGGGATGATACAATCACTTTTGCCGAAATTAAAGGAGATCACTTTAAAGGTTATATTATAAAAATAAATGATCCTCGCCGCCTTATTTTTCCTCAATCTGATAAACCTGAAGGATACCTTTTGGAACAATTGGTTGTTAAAAATGAAGCGATCGGCGGAATAAACGCTTCCGGTTACGCGGATGCAAACAACCGCGGAATTGTCTGGGGCACTACAGTCATTGATGGAGAGTTTACAACACGCTGTTATGACGGCGAACATCATGTAATGGGAGGGTTTAATAAAGATTACAAGTTGATAATAGGCGGTTTTACCGAAGAAGAAATAATAGAGCAGCAATTCCTTTGGGCTTTTGAATTTTTCCCGTTGTTAGTTGTCAATGGTGAAAAACCGGAGTTTCAGCCCTTTTCAGGAGGGCTCGCTCCCCGCACAGCCATAGGTCAGACTGCGCAAGGTCATGTACTCCTTGTTGTAGTAGACGGCAGACAGGTAGCAAGTTTGGGAGCTACATTCGAAGACATACAAACAATTTTATATGCTAACGGAGCCATCAACGCCATAAATCTTGACGGCGGAGCTTCTTCTACTATGGTGTATCACGGAAGGGTGATAAACAGTCCTTCCGACGGAGAGAAAGAGCGATTACTGCCCAATGCCATACTTTTCAGGTAAACTATATTAAGATATGAATGATATATTACAAAAAGAAATTTTAAGATACATCGATCAATATGTAAATCCAAAAAGAGTTGCTGTTTCAAAAAAATTCCCATTTTTAAAAAGTACAATTATATTTTTACGCTGCTTAAAAAGATCAATTCAAAATAACATGGATTTAAAATTAAAAATACATAAAGAAAAAAGTTTTTTTGAAAATACAATAGCCAGCCATCAAACTGTGTTAAGAAAATTATCAAATAATTTAAAATCTATGAATGATAATTCCGGAAATCTCGATTTCAGATTACAGGAAAATAAAATATTAAACATGAAAAAAGCCGCAGAAAAATTAAACGGCATTATTATTAAACCCGGCAAAACCTTTTCTTTTTGGCATACAATCGGAAATCCTTCGGCAAAAAACGGATATGCCGAAGGCAGAATATATTTAAAAGGAAAAATTGCTTCTGGTATCGGCGGAGGGTTATGCCAGTTATCTTCGTTTCTTTATTGGCTTTTTTTGCATACTCCGGTTAAAATTCTGGAACGCCACCCTCATTCACTGGATGCTTTCCCTGATTCTAAACAGAATGTTTTTTCAAGATGCACGGCAACTGTTCTTTATAATTTTATGGATCTAAAAATTAGAAACGATTTTGAATATCCCATTCAGTTAAAAATATGGTTTACAGACGATCATATAAACGGGCAGATAATGTCAGTAAATAATACTTTACAGGAATATAATATCCTGGAAAAAAACCATTACTTTATTAAAACAAAAAACAGGGTTTTTCAATATAATGAAATATACAGAGAAGTTAAAAAAAACAGTGAAATAATAAAAATAGAAAAAATAACAGCAAACTTTTTGCAAATATTGTACGATTTAAAAGACGAGTACATAAAAGAAAATAGTTTTGAGGTTTTGGATTTTAACAATGTATAAAAATATTATTGTTATGCTCACTCATAATGATATAACTGTAAAAAACGCCTATGACATTTTTATGTCTTCTTATGATTTAAACGTTCATAACTGGGGTTTTAAAAATACCGGAATTAATAAAGAAGATATGTTTAAACTTGTCAAAGTTATGAAAGAAAAGGGAAAAAAAATATTTTTGGAGGTTCTGGCATACGATGAATCATCATGTCTTGAAATTGTAAAAACGGCTGCGGAATGCGGAATAAACGAGGTAATGGGAACATTGTATTTTCCATCTGTACATAAATTTCTTAATAACAATAAAATTCCGTATAAACCTTTTGTTGGTAAAGTTAACGCAATCCCGAGTGTATTAGAAGGCTCTTATGACGAAATTATTGCTGACGCAAAAAAGCTGTTGGAAAAAGGAGTTACTGGATTTGACCTTTTAGCGTTCCGCCATAAAGAAGACAGAGAAAAACTGGCGCGTCAATTTTGCAGGGAAATTAACGCACAAATATGTATAACAGGCAGCATTTCAAGTTTTAAACAAATTGATGTTTTATTGGATATAACTCCCTGGGGATTTACCATAGGCAGCGCCTTATTTGAAAGAAAATTCACGCCAATAGGCGGTTTTAAGGAAAATTTACAGTCAATCTTGGATTATATCAAGGTTGGCAAAACTTAAGAAAAATTATATTATATAATAAGTATATGATTGAAGTTATTAAAGAACGGCTTGATTTATGCGTTGGTTGTAACCGGTGCGTCAGGGAATGTTCTATGGAAACGGCAAATATAACTTACCAGGATGAAAGCGGCAATATAAAAGTAAAAATAGATCATGATAAATGTATAACATGCGGCTTGTGTGTTTCAGCATGCAAACACGACGCCAGATATTTTACAGACGATACAGAACGTTTATTTGAAGACTTATCAAATGGAGTGCAGATATCATTGATGGCTGCTCCTTCAATTAAAACAAATATACCGGAATATAAAAGGCTTTTTACATATTTAAAAAATCTTGGTGTAAATAAAATATACGATGTATCAATTGGAGCCGATATATGCATTTGGGCTCATATCAAATATTTAAAAGAAAACGGACACCCGCCGATTATAACCCAACCATGCCCCGCCATTGTTACATATTGTGAAATTTACCGCCATGATTTATTAAAAAAATTATCCCCCATACACAGCCCGATGGCTTGCACTTCCATCTACATGAAAGAGTATCAAAAAATTAATGACCACATTGCGGTGCTTTCTCCATGTATGGCAAAAACAAATGAATTTGAAGAAACTAAACTTGCTCAATACAATATTACATTTAAAAAATTACTAATTCATTTAAGAAGAAATGAAATTACTTTACCCGATGAAGAAACTGAGTTTGACGGCGGTGAAGGAGGATTTGGCTCTCTTTTTCCGATGCCCGGAGGCTTTAAGGAAAATATAGAATACCTGCTTGGAAAGAATCTTCATATAGCAAAAGCAGAAGGAGAAGGCGTCTATGAAAAACTGGAAAAATACGCACAAACTCATGAAGAGTTTCTTCCTGATATTTATGACGTACTAAGCTGCAACGAAGGATGTAATATTGGAACCGCTTCCTTGCACGAAAGATGCTTGTTTGAAATCGACAAGACAATGAAAAACAATGCAAAAAAAATAATAGACGAACAAAAAAAGGTAAATTATGAATCGGTATATAATGCATACGATGAATTGTTAGACTTCGATCGCTTTATAAGAAAATACAAAGCTATTCCCGTAAACACACCGAAAATAACCAATGCAGATATAAGAAAAGCATTTTTATTGCTTGGAAAAACTACTTATGAAAAACAGCATGTCGATTGTTTTGCCTGCGGTTCCAAAACATGTCATGATATGGCAAGAAAGATAGCGCTTAATATTAATATCCCGGATAACTGCATTGTTAAAGCAATGGAAGATGTAAAAATCGAACATGAAGAAAATCTGCTTGCTCATGTGCAGCTTATGGAAATGGAAAAAACACATGAAGCAGATGAACGCATGAGAATCATGCTTGATTCCACACCTTTTGCCGCTCATTTCTGGGATGAAAATTTAAATATGACAGACTGTAATCAATCGGCAGCTGATATGTTCAATTTATCAAGTAAACAGGAATACATCAGAAGATATTTCGAGTTCATGCCGGAACATCAGCCTGATGGTATTCGATCTGCCGATAAAGTCAGAATGCTTATAGCTAAAACATTTGAAACAGGTTATCAAAAAACAGAGTTAGTGTGCCTTTCATTGGACGGAGAACTTGTTCCGGTTGAAGATACTTATGTCCGCGTAGGTTATAAAGGTTCTAAAATTGTCGCCGGGTATTCAAGGGATTTAAGAGAACACAAACATCTTGTAAAAGAATTGGAACGTACCGCAAGGGAAGCAGAAGCGGCGAATAAAACAAAAAGCGAATTTTTATCGCATATAAGCCACGAAATACGAACGCCAATGAACGCTGTTATCGGCACTGCAGAAATTCAACTGCGAAAAGAAAATAATTTACCGGAAATAGAAGAAGCGTTCAATACAATTTACAGTTCAGGTCATTTATTATTGAATATAATTAATGACATACTCGATCTTTCAAAGATAGAAGCCGGCAAACTGGAACTTTTACCTGTTCAATATGATATTCCAAGTATAATATACGATACAGTACAGTTAAATCTCCTGCGATATGAAAGCAAGCCGGTTGAGTTCGACCTTAAAATAAATGAAAATACTCCGCTTGATTTATTCGGAGACGAGCTTCGTATTAAACAAGTTTTGAATAACATACTTTCCAATGCGTTTAAATATACCGATAAAGGCAAAGTAGAATTATCAGTCAGTGTTGATGATGCGGAAATTAAAGATACATCTTCATGTATACTTGTCCTTCGTATAAGCGATACAGGGCAGGGAATGACAAAAGAACAATTGGATAAATTATTTGAAGAATACACACGTTTTAATATGGATGTTAACCGCACTATTGTGGGTACGGGACTGGGAATGCATATAACAAAACGCCTTGTTGATGCGATGGACGGCGAATTAATTGTTGAAAGTGAAATCGGCAAAGGCTCTGTGTTTACAGTGCGTATTACGCAGCAGCGAATTGGAACAAATGTATGCGGAACCGAACTGGCAGAAAGATTGCGCAGCAGCCGTTTTAAAAATATGTTAAAACAAAATAGAGCGCAGATAGTACAGGAATACATGCCTTACGGCAGCGTCTTAATAGTAGATGATATTGAATCCAATTTGTATGTAGCAAAAGGCATGATGCTGCCTTACGGTTTAAAACTGGAAACCGTAACAAGCGGTTTTGAAGCTATCGAAAAAATAAAAAACGGCAATAAATATGATATTATATTCATGGATCATATGATGCCGGAAATGAACGGAATAGAAGCCGCAAAGATAATACGTAAAATGGGGTACACAAATCCAATTGTAGCATTGTCAGCTAATGCCATTGCAGGATCATCTGCAATGTTTATGGATAACGGGTTTGATGCGTTTATTTCCAAACCAATTGATATACGCGAATTGAACTCGTCGCTGAACCGTTTAATCCGGGATAAAAAGCCGCCGGAAATAGTTGAAGCGGCACGGCAGAAAACAGAATATCAAAAACACGATCAAAGCGATCAAAAAACAAATATAAACAGCGATTTATTAAAACCAATCATACGTGATATAGAAAAAGCTCTTTTGGTTCTTGAAGAAATATTTCCAACTATAAAAGAAGGCGGCGGCGACATTGAATTATTTACTACAACTGTTCATGGCGTTAAAAGCGTTCTTTTTCATCTTGGAGAAGAAAATCTTTCTGCTGCGGCTCTAAAATTGGAAAAAGCCGGAAGCAGCGGCATAATGGATGAGATATTAACCGATACGCCGTTGTTAATGAATGAACTTCGGGTTATAATAGAAAAACATAAATAACATCAAGGAAATAATTCTTTATGCCTGCAAACAAATTAGCTTGCAACTTCTTTGCCGCCATGTTTTTGTCAGTTATACTTGCCGTAATATTATTTACAGGCTGCGAAAAATCCGCAGAAATTAAATTTAACAATTTATTTACATCATATAAAGAAATCCCGGGTATTACAAAAGAAGATATAGCCGCAATTGAAGAAATAAAAAATAAATACGATTATTTTATTTACGGAATGCCGTTCAGCACCGAAGCATTTGAAAATTCACTTGGAGATGTAGATGGTTTTACCGCTTTGTTTTGCAGCTGGCTTACAGAACTTTTTGACATTCCTTTTAAACCAGTACTATTTGAATGGGTTGATGTGCTTAAAGGTCTGGAAACTGAAGATATTGCATTTACAGGTGAATTAACCGCAAGACCGGAACGTCTGGAAATTTACGATATGACAAGCGCTATTGCTATGCGTTCCTTAAAATATTTCTCTCTTGCAGGTTCAAAACCGCATTCAGAAATAATAAATGAACGTCTTTTGCGCTGCGGTTTTATCGAAGGAACGGCAACAATCTTTACTGTTACATCCGAGCTTGAAGCCGGCACATTCGAAACTATATTATTAAGTGACATTAGCCAAGTATATGATGCGCTTAAAAGCGGAGAAATCGATGCGTTTTATTATACAGGTACTATAGAAGCAAACTTCAGCGAATACAGCGATGTTAAAGCATCATATTTTTATCCTTTAATATACCGCACGGTATCTCTTTCAACCCAAACTCCCTCGTTAAAACCAATAATTACAATAGTAGAAAAAGCGCTGCAAAACGGAGGAGCGGAATATTTAGCGGAACTATATAAAATCGGGTATCAGAAATATTTAAAAACCAAACTGTACAATCAGCTTACGGAAGAAGAACGTGAATACATAAAAAATAACCCTGTTATACCGGTAGCGGCAATTTACAGTAATTACCCTATTAGTTTTTATAACATACGGGAAAAAAAATGGCAGGGAATATTTTTTGACTTGCTTGATGAAATTCATTTAATGACCGATCTTTCATTCGATCTTAAAAATAATGAAAAAACAGAATGGTCTCCTATGCAGGAAATGCTTAAGAATAGAGAGGTTGCGTTTGTAGCGGATTTAATCTGGACAAGAGAACGTGAAGAACATTTTATCTGGCCAAAAACATCAATATTAAATGATTATTATGCATTAATATCGAAATCGGATTTTAAAAATGTAACGATTAATGAAATACTGCATTCAAAAGTTGGATTGACACGTGATACAGCTTATACTGCCATGTTTAAACGATGGTTTCCCGATCACGAAAACACCATAGAATATGACGGTATCGAAGAAACTTTTAACGCCATGCGCAATGGCGAAGTTGACCTTGCGATGACTACAGAAAGAAGACTTATGCTCCTTACGCATTATCAGGAACTTACAGGATATAAAGTTAACTTTGTGTTTGAACAAAGTATAAACGCAAGATTCGGTTTTAATAATGAAGAAGTTGTTCTCTGTTCAATAATCGACAAAGCGCTTAATGCTATCGATGTTGAAACGATTTCCAATCAATGGATGCGCAATACTTTTGATTACCGCGCTAAAATTGCCGAAGAAAGAACACCTTTATTTTTCGGCATTGGCGCTCTTTCCATACTATCACTTGCGCTTCTCGGCGCATTCCTGATCAGAAGCCGTTACTACGGCAGACACCTTGAAGAACTTGTTGAAAAACGAACCCATGAACTTGCTCTTGCAAGGGAATCGGCAGAAATGGCTAATCAAACTAAATCATCATTCCTTGCCAATATGAGTCATGAAATACGGACGCCGATGAATAGTATTGTAGGATTTTCTGAATTGGCTCTTGGCGATAATATTACTTTAAAAACCAAAAACTACCTTGATAATATTCTTGAAAACTCAAAATGGCTTTTAAATATCATCAACGATATTTTAGATTTATCAAAAATCGAATCCGGCAAATTAGAACTGGAAAATGTCCCCTTCAGCCTCTCTGACATATTTACCGCTTGCAGAACAATGATAGCGCCGAAAGCAAGTAAAAAAGGACTTACTTTATATTTTTACGCGGAACCTTCAATTGATAAAATACCGCTTGGAGACCCAATAAGACTTCGTCAGATAATTATTAATTTATTGTCAAACGCAGAAAAATTTACAAATTCCGGTATTATAAAAGTTCAATCCATTATTAAAGAAAAACACGGAAAAACAATAACTATTTATTTTGAAGTAAAAGACAGCGGAATTGGAATGACACCCGAACAAATAAATAAAATACTCGATCCGTTTACACAAGCGGAAATAGGCACTACACGTAAATACGGAGGCACAGGACTTGGGCTTACCATCACAAATTATCTTGTAAAAATGATGGGTGGTCAGCTTATGATCGAAAGCGCTCCGGGATTTGGCAGCAAATTTAGTTTTGAACTTACATTTGATACTGCAGATCCTGATAATAATAATCTTCCCGAATCCAGAATGCTGCAAGTTGATCTTGATATGCCTTCCTTTGAAGGTGAAATTTTATTATGCGAAGATAACGCCATGAATCAGCAAGTTATATGCGAGCATTTATCAAGGGTGGGACTTAAAACAATATTGGCGGAAAACGGTAAAGTCGGCGTAGATATGGTGCGCAGCCGCATGGAAAAAGGGGAAAAGCAATTTGATCTTATTTTTATGGACATGCACATGCCTGTAATGGACGGATTGGAAGCAGCGGCGAAAATACAGGAATTAAAAACAAACGTTCCAATAGTGGCATTAACAGCAAATATTATGACCCATGATCGTGAGTTATACAAAACAAGCGGTATGATTGATTATGTAGGCAAACCTTTTACATCGCAGGAGTTATGGCGTTGTTTAATGCGGTTTTTTACGCCAATAAACTGGAAAACAGAAGATAAAATTAAATCTGCGCAAGCCGAAGATAAACTTAGACAAAAAATTATAAACCAGTTTGTACCGGGTAACCGCAATGACTATATAGAAATAAAAGAGGCAATACAAAAAGGCGATATAAAATCTGCACATAGGGTTGCGCATACTTTAAAAAGCATTGCCGGTCAGCTTGAAAAACCGCTTTTACAGCAAGCAGCCGAAGGCGTGGAACACATGCTGGCAGACGGTAAAAATGATGTTTCACCTGAACAAATGGCGTTACTGGAAAAAGAATTGAATGTTACAATTTCTGAACTTGAACCGCTGGTTCAAGAAACAATTCCATATACAATAAAAGAAAAATTAGATACCAAATCTATAATCAAAATTTTTGAAGAATTAAAACCTTTGCTGAAAAAAGGAAACATTGAAAGTTTGTCATATATTGACAAACTTCAGTCAATACCGGAAAGTGATGAGTTAATCCAAAAGATTGATGATTTTAGTTTTGAATCCGCCGTTGAAATACTCGATGTAATGATGAAAAAGTATATGAATGAGTAATGAGAATATTCCTTTTATATAAACACTTTGCACGAAATTACTGCTTCTAACAGTTCATTTTTATCTATTCCCCAATTTCTGCCAAATTTGGAATAAAGTTCATCCGATAAAGCCATAAACTTTTCAAACACAGGTTCGCCGCTTTTTAATTTAATTAAACCCCTGTTAATAATCATTTCCCAAAAACGCGCAAAGTTTTTAATTCGCTGAATGTCCTGCGTATTCATGGCGCTTGTTTCCAAAACTTCATAAGGCGGCAATGGATTGTAAGACATGCCAAATTCTTCATTGTGGCGGTTTATCGGCGCACCCGGCAAAAGTTTTAAAATACCAAGCTGGATTTCTATACGATGATGCTCCGCCGCAGGTACGCTTACTGTCTGCCATAATTCATCAAAACCTTTACCAAAAGACAAAAGATCTTCACCGGGCAGCCCAGCGATTAAATCGGCATGAATGATAGCGTTTGTTTTTTCACGCAAGAACCTAAGATTTTCAAGTTCCTTTTCGGGGTTACAAAAACGCCCTATTCGTTTTGCAACTTCGCTATTTAAGGTTTGTATTCCAATTTCAAGACGAAGAGTTCCTGGCGGGAAACGGGTAAGCGCTTCGCACAAATCCGGCGGGAAGATTGATGGAACCATCTCGAAGTGTACGACGATATTCGGAGAAGAGTTCACACGGGGGCACGGGGGCACGGAGAACACGGAGGTTTTTTCTATTTTGTTAAGAAAAAAATTGATAATTTGTATTGTTCGTTTGGGGTTGGTATTAATTGAGCGATCAAGGAACTTAAATGTCTTTACACCGCGCTGAATAAGAATATCCATATCTTTTAAAAACGGTTCAAGCGGAAATTCTCGTATTTCTTCATTCTTTACATTATTAATCTGCGAAAATCCTCGTAAATCCGTGGACAATTTATTTAGATTCTTTGTCTTTACTGCGCTCAAGCAAAATTCGCAGTTAAATACACAGCCGCGAGATGCTTCTACATAAATTAATTTTTTTGATAAAGTTTCCTGGAAACCGGCTTCATCTGTATAAAGATGATAAGCTGATTTTATTTCGCTAAGATCTACATTATCCGCGGTAATAAATTTATCGCTATTTAACCTGCCGTTTAGTATATCTTCGCATAACAATTTAAAAGCAATTTCACCTTCACCGCGGATTACATGATCTGCATACTCAAATATTTCTGCATCTTGCGGTAAATGCGAAACTTCAGGACCACCAAGCACAATAATTGGCTTTTTCTGTTCCTGTTCTTTTTCCCATTCCTTATTAAGCTCTTTTAAAAGTTCAATCGTTGCGGTATGGTTCCATATCGAAACAGAAAAACCAAGTATGCACGGACTGCAAGTTAAAAGCGGCTGTAATTTTTCTGCTAACGGCTGACGAAGGGCAAACTCGATTATTTGGCAGGAATCTTCAAGCGATCCGAGATTTGCTTTTAAAAGGCGTAATGCCAAGGAAGGGTGAATCCATTTTGCGTTAATTGTAGTAAGAACAATTTTTTTCAAATGCCGAAAAGTCCAATAGTACCTGTGCGCCATTCTTCGCGGGCTTCCATGACAATTTTTTCAACTTCGAACCAGTCGTTTGCGCGCGGACCGGGAAAATCACGATTAGTGGAATTGGAAAAAACTATTGTTTTACATCCCTGTTTACGAAGACTTGTAATATTTTCGGGAGCATCATCGATGTAAACATGAGCACCGACCGCTCCTTTATCATTCATAAAACAAATGTCCCAGTATGGTATGTCGTAGTTATCAAGCCAGTCAACAGTTTGGGTAATTGTCGTGCGATGAGAAAATTTTAAAAAGAGGCGGTGCGTTATTATTCGGATACGAATTCCCTGGTTGGAAAGTTTTCGCAAAATCGCAGGCGCATGTTGAATCGGCTCCATGTCGCCGAATATGTTCCGCTGCGTTACGGCAAAACGATGCAATCTGTCATAGCCGCCTAACTCATCAATACCCCATTCACCAAGACCAAAAGAAACTTCGGAAGTAAGCGCGTCAAGCGGTTTATTAAGCCACTCGGCAGCGATCTTTCTTATCGCACCGTAAAAATCACCAACCACTCCGTCAAGATCAACGCCAAAAATAAAACTACTGTTATCCATCTTATCAACCAACCTTCAACCTTATTTGTCTTTAGAAATTAAAATTACAATACTTCGCGCTTTTACAGAATAAGAACGCTGCGAAGAAAGACGCTCTTCATTACCAGGTGAAAGTATTTCATTTGGAGCAGGCATACCTGTATCAACAACGCGATACCATTCTTTTTTTGCAGGAGGATCTGCCAGAATAAAAGGCTGAAGATCAATATCCGAGTTAAACATTAAATAAAAACTGTTATCGTCTCTGTCAGATAAAGTTTCTGCTTTGCTTCCGTCAACACGTAATGCAAGATAGTCGCCGACTTTATCCCAATCGGGAACGAGAGCTTTTTCATCAAACCAGCTTATGTCGGGTATTGCCCTGTAATCACCGCCTCTGCCTGTATAAAACTCAGGGCGCATAAATCCGGGATGCCTTAAACGGAATGCAATCATTTCTTTTACGAAGCGGTAAAGTTCTATGTTCTTTTCAAGCAGCGACCAGTCGTACCATGAAATTTCATTATCCTGACAATAAGCATTGTTGTTGCCGTTTTGGGTACGCCCAAACTCATCACCGCCAAGCAGCATAGGAGTGCCAAGCGAAACCAACAGCGTTGCAAAGAAATTTTTAATTTGGCGTTCACGAAGTATTTTAATAACGGGGTCTTTAGTCTGACCTTCTATACCATGATTGTAGCTTAGATTATTATCGCTTCCATCCCAGCTATTTTCGCCGTTTTCTTCGTTATGTTTATTGTTATACGAAACAAGATCTTTCATAGTAAAACCGTCATGGCTTGTAATAAAGTTGATAGAATGAAAAGGTTTGCGCCCGTCACGCAGGTAAAGATCAGAGCTGCCTGTAATACGGGTCGCAAGATGACGTGTTTCTTTTGGATCGCCTCTCCAGTATTTGCGCACATTGTCGCGGAATAAATCGTTCCACTCCGCCCATCGTCCGCCCGGGAACCATCCAACCTGATACGCGCCGCCTGCATCCCACGCCTCTGCGATAATTTTTGTCGAATTTAAAATCGGATCTTCGGCAATTTGTTCGAGAGTCGGCGGATTTTCCATAATGTTTCCGTTTTGATCGCGCCCAAGTATCGAACCCAAATCGAAACGGAATCCGTCTACGTGCATTTCCATAACCCAGTAACGAAGACAATCCATGATAAACGTGCGCACAACAGGATGATTGCAATTCATCGTATTTCCGCAACCGGAATAATTTTGGTAGTAACGTTTGTTTTCGTTCAATATATAATAGATTGAATTATCAAGCCCGCGGAAAGAAAAAGTCGGACCCATTTCATTTCCTTCGGCTGTGTGATTAAATACAATGTCAAGAATTACTTCGATGCCCGCTTTATGAAGTTCGCGCACCATCTCTTTAAATTCATTTACCTGTCCGCCCGGAGTTCTGTCTGAGGCATAAGATCCCTTTGGCGCAAAAAACGCTGCGGTAGAATATCCCCAATAGTTTGTCAATTTTTGACCGGTACGCGGATTGTGACGTGGTATTTCATTTTCATTAAATTCCTGAACCGGCAAAAACTCTAGACTTGTTATTCCCAAATCTTTAAAGTATGGAATTTTTTCGATTACTCCCTTGTATGTACCGGGATGCTGCACGCCGGAACCGGGATGAGCTGTAAGACCTTTTACATGAGTTTCATAAATAATGCTGAAGCGAAGCGGATAATTTAAAGGAGTATCACCCTGCCAGTCAAAATAGTCATCGATTACGATACAGCGGGGCTGATGCTGAATATCATCATCATAAGAATAAGTTGAATCGTTCCCCGGTTTATCAGGATCATAACCTGCGCACTTGCCGTAATCCCAATCGCTTAAATCGGTTAATGCTTTTGCATAAGGATCAAAAAGTGTTTTATGGCGATTGAAACGCTGACCTTTTTCAGGAAAATAAGGACCGTCAACCCGATACAGATAACAGGTTCCCGCTCCTAAACCTTTAATAAAACAGTGCCAGACATTTCCTGTTTTTTGTTCTCTTTTGTCAAGGGGAATTTCCACCCAGGGACTATTTTTATCCTGAGATTCAAAAATGATTAACGTAACAGCAGTGGCATGCCTTGAAAAAATCGCAAAATTAACGCCGTCATGAACAAGCGAAGCTCCAAGAGGAAGCGCCTTTCCTGTTTCCGCCACAAGGTTGCAAAGTACCATAACCTGATTATAATACAAAAATTAAAAAAAGAAAGATGACGATTAATGCTTGACTTTTTAAAAAACATAATATAAATTTCAAATGTATATTTCAAAGGAAGTGGGGTGACGAATTTTAATTCGAAATCCCCCGCTAACCCGTAACTGTAATTGGGAAGATTCTGTCAAGAAACTTTAGTTTCAGAACTAAAGTTCGCAGACGGCCACTGGGAAACCGGGAAGACCGACAGAAAAATTGCCCATAAGCCAGGAGACTTTGGTATACGTTGACTCCTTAAGGAGTCAGCACATCCTTACGGATGTGTACATTTTTGAAACTTGACCAAAGGTCAAGAGGCTTCGAGGTAAGAGCCTGTGAAAAACCAATTACTTATCTAAAATTTATTTTCTCGTTTTTAATGTAAGCGGATTTTT
>WQYB01000049.1 GCA_009781475.1 Treponema sp. | reverse complement strand
GGGTTACTATCGTTGCCGCTGCCGTTATAGACGATGTACTTTGTATTATCGCGTTTGCTGTTGTTATGGGTATTGTTGCTATAACGAGAGGCGCTGAAGGTGCAGGTGATGGATTGAATACCGCAGTAATTCTGGGAATTGCAGGAAGAGCTTTTGGTATATGGCTTGGTTTTACAGCTCTTGCTTTAATTTTTTCAAGAAAAATTTCCGGCTTTTTAAAAGGTTTTAAAAACTTAACAGATTTTGCAGTACTTGGATTAGGTATTGCTTTAGCTTTAGCAGGTATTTTTGAAAAACAGGGTCTTGCAATGATCATCGGCGCATATATTGCAGGGCTTTCACTTTCAAAATCTGATATTGCTCCTGTTGTAGAAGAACGTTTGGAAGGAATATATGAATTTTTAGTACCAATCTTTTTCGCGGTAATGGGCATGATGGTCAATGTCCGTGAAATTTTTTCACCGGAAATTCTTATCTTCGGCGGAATATACACAGTTGCTGCAATTATTGCCAAACTTGTCGGCTGCGGCGTTCCTGCGATGCTTTTGGGTTTCAATACTAAAGGCGCACTGCGAATAGGATTAGGGGCAGTTCCCCGCGGAGAGATGGTACTTATCTTAGCCGGTGTAGGACTTGCCGCAGGAATTCTTAACTCGCAGTTGTTTGGTGTCGCGATTCTAATGACTTTAATTACAACCATATTAGGTCCTCCTGCTTTAGCTGCGGCGCTTAACAGCAAAGGATCGGGTACACGCAAAGCTACCAAAGCCGATGATTCTGTTTCACTGGAATGGAGATTTGAAAATAAAGAAATTGCAGACATTGTTTTATCAAACTTACTTACCGATTTGCGCAACGAAGATTTCTATATTCAGACTTTAAATGATGAAGGAATTTCAAAAGCGCGTAAAGAAGACACCATTTTATTTATAATTGAAGAAGATAACCTCCTTACCATTCAGACCAATAAAGCTGATGTTGGTTTTGTAAAAACTCTTGTTTATGAAGTTGTTGTAGAACTTTACGAAGCGGTTTCAAAACTTAAAGGTTCTTCAGATCCTCAGGCAATGAAAACAGACCTTCTTGATAAAGACGGCAGAATGGATGATGCTCTTGTTTCATTAATTCACACAGATTGTATAACAGTTAATCTTAAAGGAACCAACAAGAATGAAATTCTTACGGAGCTTGTAGAACTTCTTTCAACAAGACAACAGTTAATAAATAAAGAACTTGTATTAAAAAATGTTTTAAGCCATGAAAAAGCAATGGATGGTTCTGGCATGGATCATAACATAGCGCTGCCCCACACAAGATCAGACGGTGTTAAAGACCTTGTTATTGCGATTGGTATTAATAAAGAAGGCGCAGACTTTCATTCAACCGACGGAGAAAAATCCAAAATTATCGTTCTTTGTGTATCTCCATCAAAAACCCACTCACCGTACCTTAGATTTATTTCTACCATCGAAGCGGTTTTAATTGATCAGGAAACACACGATGAAATTATCAGTGCTGAAACTCCTGAGCAAGTTATGGAACTTATGCACAAACGAGCGAAGGAAAAACATAAATATTAAAAGAAAAGCTGCTGTAGTTTGCGCTCAAATTAGTTGTTTTCTTGTGCTTCATCACGTTTTATTTTTTTATCAATTGCTTTTAAAACGAATTCCTGTACAATCTTCGCATATTTAATGGCGATTTTCATATCATCATTAGTAATTCTAAGTTCGTTTGGATAACGAGGAATTACAGCATAATCCAGCAATACATCCATTTGAGGTAATAAAACAGAAAAATTACTATTTATTTTCTCACACATTTCTAGGAGTTCAATTAAATTATGTGTTTTGGGCGGCTCTATATCATGAAGAAACAGAAAACCTTTTAGATATTTTTCTGAAGACTGTTGACAGTGAAAACAAATTACTTCATCAGGCGTGGGGTGATGCATTGTTGAAAGATACTCGGCAGACCTTAAATCATCATTGCCCTTATCAAGCCATTGTTGCAGTATTTCACTTTTACCCATAAAGCCGTACACCTTCTCTATCAATTTTACGTTCAAGTGTCGCATATATTTTTCTGTCAAGAAAACGATTTTGCTTTAATCCAAGAAAATCAATCGTTTTTTTACTAACAGGATAAACCGCCTTACGAATAGTACGAATTGCATCAAGTTCACGGATAGGCATATCGTCTTTAAAAACGATATAAAGGTCCAAATCTGAGTCCTTATGAGGCGTTCCATAAGCATAAGAGCCGAAAAGATAGATAGTCTCTACAGGAACAGAATCTGCGATTGCTTTGGTTATTTCATCAAGTTCCTGTTTAATATCGGAAATATCATTCATATTTCAATTTTACACTTAAACTACTGGCTTTGGAATACCTCAATGGTAAGAAAAATAGCAAAATCTATGCTTTATTTATACACTGTCATCATCGAAATCATCGCAAGACTTTTTTATTTTTTGTAATTGTTCTTTTAAAAACGATGTATCTTCTTCTACAGAGAATGTATCTTGGGATTTAAGATATTGAGTTTGACATATGCCACCTCGGAGAATTGAACTCCAGACACGCAGATTTTCAGTCTGCTGCTCTACCAACTGAGCTAAGGTGGCTAGTTTTATAACGCCTTTTATTGATATATAACGCTATAATATGAACATTTTAACGATTTTAAAAAATAAATTCAAGTACTTTACATCACTTTATGACACTTTTTTTAGCTTTATCATGCCCTATAATGCATGAATTTTGTCAAATTTATCAAACATATATAAAAATGACTTTAATAAAGGTATGAAAATCGGTTGTATCTTGAACATTGCTTATATTAATATGACCTCCCAGAAGCATGAGAAAGCCTTAAGTTTGTTTCTTTACTTAAACCCCACTCTACCCGGCTGGCGACAGGCTTTATCATTTGATAAAAACCTGTCGAATTGTGAATATCCAATTATCATATTTTGAATTACTAGAACTTTTCTTTAATAGCTATACTCCTGTTAAACTTTAAAATAATTTATTCGCAGGCGGGTTTAATACCCCACCCTTCGGGTGGTTGTTATAACATAACGTTTTGTATGTATTGGTATTAAATCCCGCATACAATCCATACCTAACAGAACAACATACCTCGTCCCTTCAGGGCGGGGTTGTTGATTAACAAAATATAAATAAAATATTTTTTATTCTCTAACAATTCTTTTAGCATAATATAATAAAAATAACCTGCAAACAGGGAGGAATAATTATGAAAACCGTATTATTAAATGATAAAAAAATAAAAGCAAAAAATACTGGTTCATTTAATGTAAAATTTAAAAAAGGACATAATGAATATTTATATCAAAATGAATGCCTAAACTCGTCTTCTGGTACTGTTAATATTGATTTAGAATTAAAAAATGTAGAAACAATGACTATAGGACATTTATCCAGAAGCGGATATTGTTTTTTTCCTGATGAAAAAGTAGAAGATATATATGAAATATTGAAGACTAATCCCTCAATAACGGGATTTACTGTTATTGAAAACAATACCGCTATTGGTTTTTTAACACGGACTGTTTTTAATGAAATACTTGGAGGGCAATACGGTTTTTCCCTTTATGCGAAAAATACAATTCGGGTAATAATGAAAACTGATTTTTTAATAGTTGATTATAAAACTCCTATTGATCAAGTTTCATTTATGGCAATGCAAAGACCATTTGAACAATTATATAATCCTATTGTAGTAGAGAAAAACGGGGATTATTCAGGTATTGTAACGGTAAAAGACTTGCTTGATACCTGTACAAAAATAGCTATAATCGAACGTAACGAAATTGCTCTAATGCGTGACAACTTAAAGATAGGTCTATTTTTTATGAATAGTAATTATATAATACAGGATCAGTACTCTATATTTTTGGAAGAACTATTTTCACAAACGTGCCTTAATGGAAAAAGTTTTATTGAACTATTATCTACATCATATAATAAAGAAGAATTAAATACAATTAAAGATTATTTAAACATGGTATTTGAAGGAAAATTTGAACAAAGTATTCTTGATGATATTAATCCCCTTATGGAAATGCAATATTCAGCCGCAGATCAGGAAAAAAAGAAGTTTTTCCATTGTGATTTCGCTACTATTAAACATGATAACGGAGAAGTTTTTGCTCTGGTGTCTGTCTATGACATTTCAGCAAGAATTGAATTACAACAAAAACTTGCAAAAGAAGAAAATAAGCGGCAGGAAGAAATGAAGATAGTTTTTGAACTCCTTCAGGTAGAACCGCATGTTTTCAATGATTTTTATAATGATACAGAAAAAGAATTTAATCATATTGAAAAAATGCTAAAAAACGAAAATATTCACGCACATAATGCGTTAGTAGATATTTACCAGTCAGTACATGCGGTAAAGTCTAATGCAGTTATTTTAGGACTCAATACATTTGGGGACAAATTACATGATCTAGAATCGAAAATTAAAGATACTTGCAATCAGAAAGAGATATCTTTTAATAATATGTTAAATATTACAATGGACATAGAGAAATTAATTAAACTGAAGGATGGATTTAAAAAAACAATTAAAAGAATAAAAACATCTGTATCTGAAAGTAATAACAAGAAATCTGATCATTTATTAACTGATACGCTTATAAAAACTATTAATAAAACTGCTTTAGATCTGAATAAAAAAGTAAAATTTGTAGTAGATAAAATCGATAATAAGGTATTAAAAAATAGTCCGCGGCGGATAATTAAGGAAGTTCTTATACAATTAATCAGGAATTCAATAGTTCACGGAATTGAACTGCCGGAAGAACGTTTAGCCGGCGGTAAAAAGAAAACCGGAATTATTAGACTGTCAATTAAAATGAATGAAAATAAAATACATATTAAACTTGGAGATGATGGCAGAGGATTGAATTATAAAAAAATAGCAGAAAAGGCTCTTAGGTTAAAATTGATTAAACCAGATGATATAAATAATAAAAGTAAATTAATAAAAATAATTTTTTCACCTGGATTTAGCACCGCTGATTCAGAAACCGTACATGGCGGCCGCGGCATTGGTCTTAATCTTGTTAGAGATCGTCTGCGTGATTCAAAAGGTTCTATCAAGGTAAAGACTAAATCAGGAAAAGGAACAGTATTTCATATTTATTTTCCAGTATAGTTACTTTGTAAAATAAATCTGATAAAATATTGTCAATAACCTGGAGATAAGGGGATTCGGCTTCCAGTCGTTTTTGCTTGGAGATAAGGGGATTCGAACCCCTGGCCTATTGATTGCGAACCAATCGCTCTACCAACTGAGCTATATCCCCTTCTTTTATATTACCTGTACCAACCAGCCTTTAGTGTCAGGCAGTTTTCCGTATTGGATTCCCTTGATTGTATCGCGGATATCAACGGTAAAATCTCCTTCATTGCCGTCATTAAACACGGCTTTTTTATCCTTATATGTAAGAGAAGTAAGTGGTGTAGCTCCTGCGGCGGTTCCGCTTACAAAACATTCTTTTGTTTCTTCCATTGCTTCATCAATCGAGATTTTTCGCTCTGATACTTTTAGACCTTTGTCGCGTGACAGTTCAATAATGCTGGCGCGTGTAATTCCGGGCAGTATTGTATCGCCAAGTTCCGGTGTTACCAATTCTCCCGATTTTAAATAAAAGAAAATATTACATGATGATCCCTCTTCTATATATTTGCGATCAGTCGCATCAAGGTATACACATTCCATGTAACCTGCTTTTAATGCTTCTGATTTTGCAAGTGCGGATATTACATAATTCGAGCAGGCTTTTATCCAGCCAGTGCCGTTAGGTGTTGCGCGGATTTTATCTGTTACCAAAGCATCAGATCTTCCTGGTTTAAAATAAGCGCTTACAGGAGTAGTAATAACCATAACATAAGGTTCGATTGAGAGGTTAACTCCTATTCCGCCTTCACCCATTGTAAAAGGTCTTATGTAAACAGAGTCTGCGGTCATATAAGAATCTTTTTCCCAGTCACTGTTATACTTTAATGTAAAACCAAGCTGCGCATTCCGTTTAACTGTTTCGGTAACAGCTTCCATAAAAAGTTCTTCGGGAAAAGGCGGCATGCAAAGCCCTGTCATTGAACGTGCAAAACGTGCGGCATTTTGGTCAGGTCTGAAAATTGCAAGTCCTCCGTTTTTCTGCGGAAGAGCTTTTAATCCTTCAAAACAGGCAAGACCGTATTGACTTGTATAATTAACTAAAGGCATATCATCATAATAGTTACGTGAATTTTCAAGCCTAACGCGATCGTCTGCGTTCATGGCAGCTTCTTCTTCCGGCGTTTTGTGCGGTTTTTCCAAATATTCTCCGCTCCATTTTCCATCGGTAAATTGCGAACGGTATGTTATCGGATATGTGTTTAATGCAAAAGCCATAGTTACTCCTTAAATTGACTATACAGATTAAATAATTATAATACAAGAGGATTCAACCACGGAGTACACAGAGTAACACGGAGTTCCAATTCGATATCTTTATTTATTTCTCCGTGAAACTCCGTGACCTCCGTGGTTTTTTCTTTTTTAAGTTTCTTAATTTTTTTCTTAAGGCTTCAGCTGTATTAAACAAACTGTAAAAAAGCGGTTTATATTTATAATCCCAAGCGCCGCTTCTGTGAACAATCTGTCCGCCGAAACCTGTTTTAAAACGATAAAGACCTGCCATAGGATGATTGGGATCCTCGTCAGGCGGAATGCCAAACAAGTCATAACTTTTACAGCCTATTTCTTTTGCATCCTGAATAACCTGCCATTGCAGCGCATACGGAGCCATAAGGTTCCTTTTTAAATTAGAAGATGCGCCGTAAAGATATGTAGCATCTTTTTTATAAAATAAAACGATTATCGCTGCAAGGATATCTTCTTCATGCTCAGCTGTATATAAACGAATATCGATTTCTTTTTCTTTATTATTTAAGTTTTTACAAAGATCAAAAAGTGTTTTGTAATAATTTATACCATGTATGGCGATACCGTCTCTGCGGGCAGTTTCTTCCATAAGTTTATAAAAGATTTCCATTTGCTGTATATCGCCTGTTTTTACTTTAACACTTTTTTTTTGTGCAAGAGAAATATTATAACGCCATTTCGGTTTCATCTGCGAAAGTATTTCATCGATTGATTGATTTAAATTAATAATAACTGTATCAGGCGCTTGAACTGTCGCGGCAGATTTTTTAAAATCCTCTGATAAAAAAGCCTGTTTTTCATTTTCTTCGCAGTGCCACGGCGGTTCAAAACGGATAAATACTGTATTACGATCAAAAAACGGTTTTAATTTTTTAGATAATTCTGCCATAACTTTTGGTTTAATTTCATTTGGAAAATCTTTTGGAAAAGCCGGACCCCACGGAACATAAGCAAAAGAAAAACCGGGTGCAAGGTGGCGGCACAAAACAAGAAGCGGAAAAATTGTATCGGTACTTTGATCTGTCAATTTTATTTGAAACGGCTTTGCTGTCCATCCAAAACGGGACTTAAACTCACCCCACATCGAAGATTGTAAAAACGAATCAGCATCCTTACAAACAATAAAATCAGATAAAACAATATCTTTTATAAAAATCATTCGGAATTTCCTCTCACGGAGGCACAGAGGCACAGAGGTTATTTAAACGATTACGAACTACAACTCCGTGTCTCCGTGTCTCCGTGTGAAATTCTTTTTTACTCAATCTAATGAACCTCGCCGTTTGGAATTACCGTAGTTTGTACTGGATTACCGTTCAAACATAGTTTTTTATCACCTGTATAAACAACATTATCTTTTACAACAATTGGCATAGAAAAAAATGTATCGATATCAATCTCTTTCGCCGGAGTATCTTCTTCACCATCAGGCAATAATCTTGTACCAGTTGGCATGTCACCTGCATCCAATACTTCTACCCTCTCTATACTTTGTCCGTCAGCACCAATGCCGTTATTGTCACCTGCTGCAAGTAACATTCCCTGTGATTCTACACCACGCAGTTTTGCAGGTTTTAAGTTGTATGCAACAATTATTTTTTTTCCAAGAAGCTGCTCTTCTGTATAAAAAGGAACAATCCCTGAAACTATCTGTCTTTCTTCACGTACTCCTGTTACGCCTTCTCCTACTTCAATATGTTCAATATAAAGTTTTTCTGCTTTTGGATGTCTTTCTACTTTTTCGATTTTCGCAACACGTAAATCCATTACAGAAGAAAAAGTTTTACTTTTATCCGAAGCGGTAGCTTCTCTTTCTTTTTGAGTTCCGCTATAACGTTCTCTAAGAGCAATAACCTGATCATCTTCAAGTTTTGAAAAAAGAACTTCACTGGAAACCGTTATATCGCCTATTCCCTGCGGTTTACCAATGCTGTCCCATTTTAAATCTTCTTTAAACTTTAATCCAAGAAATGAAGCTATTTTTGCCGCTGTTGTTGGTAAATAAGGTTCCATTAAAACTGCCAAATCCCGGATAATATAAACAAGATCGCTTATTACTTCTTTTGCTTTTTCAGGATCACTTTCACGCAGTTTCCACGGCTGTGAATCCTGAAAATACTTGTTGGCAAATGATGAAAGCTCAAAAATTTCTCTGAATGCATCTCTTAATTCCGCTCTTTCCAGTTTTTCAGCAACCGAACTTTCTCGCTTTTTTACTTCAACCCAAAATGAATCATCGCTTTTTCCGCCGGGTATTTTACCGTCAAAATAGCGCGTAACAAACGACAGGGTGCGGTTTACAAGATTGCCGAAATTACCTATAAGTTCACCGTTAACTTTTTCCTTAAAATCATCCCATGTAAACATAACATCAGATTTTTCAGGTCTGTTATAAAAAATATAAAAACGCCATACATCGGCAGGGATTCCTGTTTCCATAACATTATCGCCGAAAACACCAATACCTTTGGATTTGGAAAACTTGCTGTTTTCGTAATTAAGATATTCAGAACTTGACATATGATGCAGCATTGTCCAGTTATCATTTTCAAGAGAACTTCCCAAAAGACTGGATGGAAAAATAACTGTATGAAAAGGAATATTGTCTTTTCCGATAAACTGAAACAGCTCTACTTCATCCGGGCTTTTCCACCAGTAATTTATGTATTCACGCCAATCTGACCACTTAAAATCTGATTTTAAGTGGTCAGACTTTTCTTCACCTAACGTTCCTGTTATAGAAATATAACCAATAGGAGCGTCAAACCAAACATAAAATACTTTATTTTCATAACCTGGCTTTGGAACCGGTATTCCCCATTTTAAATCTCTTGTGATTGCGCGTTCTTTAAGACCGTCACGAATCCATGCCTGTGTCATCTGAATGGCATTATGTGCCCAAAATCCGTCAACGGATGCTTTTTTAATCCAGCCTTCCAATTTGTCTTTTATTCCGGGCAGATCTATATATAAATGATTTGTTTTTTGCAATGAAGGAGTGCTGCCGCATGCTGAACATAACGGTTCTTTTAAATCAGTAGGATCAAGCAATTTACCGCATGACTCACACTGGTCGCCTCTTGCTTCTGCACTGCCGCAGGAAGGACATATACCTTTGATAAAACGATCTGCCAGGAACTTACTGCATTTTCCGCAGAAGAATTGTTCAATAGTTTTTTCCTTTATAAGTCCTTTTTTATCCAGTTTTAAAAAAATATCTTGAGTAACTTCAGTTTGAATCGGGGTCGATGTCCTTCCGAATTTATCAAAAGCAATATTGAACCATTTATAAATATCCGCATGTATAACATGATACCTGTCGCATAGTTCTTTCGGGCTTATACCTTCTTCTGCCGCTTTATTTTCTGTAGCAGTGCCGTATTCATCAGTACCGCAGATATATAACGTTTCATAACTGCGCAGCCTGCAAAAACGGGCATAAGCATCCGCAGACAGTACCTGAATTAAATTGCCAAGATGCGGTACATTATTAACATACGGCAAAGCTGATGTAATTAATCTTCTTTTCATAATAGGCAATATTACCAATCTAATGAGAAAATTTCAAGGTGAATTCATTAGACCAGGTTTCGCCGCTTTTTAAAGTTACCGCAAAACCAGGCAGTATTTCTGCTGTCTGGTAAAAATTATTGTTAAAAACCTGACGAAGAGAACCGGAAAATATTTTTTCACTTGTAAAAATTATCTGTACTTCATTTTTTACATCAAGTATTTTTAAATTATCAGATTTTAAGGATTTCTCCAAAAGGACATCTTTTCCGCCGTTGTCGGTTGTATGAAAACGTACAATTTCGCTGCCAACGCCTGCAAACGATAAATTAATTTCCGGTATAAATTGGAATTTTTCAATTTCACTGCCGGTATTTCTTATAAGATAAGATACCGTCAAATGATCTCCTTTTAAAATATAACACTTGTTTATTTCTATATTTCCATAGCGAACATCATCGCCTATAGCAGGAAGTTTAAAACATAACTTGCCTTTTTTATCCTGTGTTATTGCTTCATATTGCTCATTAAAACACATTCTTCCGTTATCTTTACTTAAATATAAATCATCGGTTTTAACATCAGTATTTAAAATTATATCTGCAAACGTTATATTCCGGCTGGACTCATTAGAACCGCAGTCAAGATAATTCCATTCTACAGGAAGGTAATCAAGTTCAAAAATACCTGCTCCTTTTTGCTGAATATAACAATTAATTTTTGCATCCTGAAAAAGATATTCTTTAATCCCGTCACAATCAAAATCATGCTGAATTACTGATGTAATAAACTTTCCTTTATCTCTGGTTAATTTTTCTGCACGTAAAAGTGAGCTATATGCGGCTTTTCTAAGGTCTGCACGAAGATGTCCGTTACCCGGTGAAAACATACATGAATCCTGGGCTTTCCATAACTCTTCCCTTGCATTGAGCTTCCTTGTTTTATCGCCTTTTAATTGATTGATAAGAACATTTGTAAATATCATTTTTGAATAAATTCCGTTTATTTCATTATACTTAATAAGAAAATTACGCGGAGAATAATCAGGTGCTGCAGAAGAATTTTGAAAACTTGCTTTATTCATTTTTTTATTTGTTTTAAATATTTTTGAAGGCAGAATTGTTTCTATAATTTTATCGGAAAGGGAAATTTCTTCGAAAAATCTGTTCCATTTGGCATCTTGAGTTTCATCTGAAAATGAAGAAACATTTTCCGGAAAAATACTTACAATAACACCTGCAGCAGCACAAACCTTATTTTTCTGCGATTCAACTTTTTTATTAAATTCGATAAACACATGAGAAAAACTTTTTTCTTTTAAATCTTTTTCAATACCGGAAGAAACCGGAAAAACAGTTATTAATTTTCCCTGATCCTCGCTGATACACGGAGTAAAAACCTCAAGACCTTTCATACCTGCTTGTGTAAATTGCTCCTGTGACAGAAAAGTATAACTCATATCACATGCACAAATGGCAGTAACAAGATGCTGCTCCCATGTCATTCCGGGAATCCAGCAGCCTTGAGGTCTTTTACCGAAATGTTTTCTAAGATATGTTGTCATAAGCTCTATTTGACCGATTCTGTCATGCACAGGAATTAACGGGAAACATGGTTCGTAAAAACCGCCTCCAAGTATTTCAATCTGTTTGCGGGAAACCATATCTTCGATTAACATAAAAAATTCAGGATGATTTCTTTCTACCCAATAAAGCAATACACCGGAATAATGCAATACAGACTGAACATTTGAATAACGGTTTAAATTCGATACAAAAGGACGCATTTTATTTTCATAAACATACTCAAATTCACATTCAGGAGCTCCGGACGGAACATGGGCATGAGAACCTAGTATCAAACTAATCTTTTTTTCTTCTTTCACCCTGCGCTAATCATCCTGAAAAGTAATAAGGAAGCGGTTGTAAATACCAATGACAATAATCCCATAGAAACAAGAACAAGAGGTTTTCCGCGTAAAAATACAGGGACTGCCTCCAAAGCTGCACGGCGTCTTATTTCCCTTATGATTGAATTAACCAGAAAAATACCTGAAACAAAACCAAAAGACAATACAATCGTATCCAGGATACTGTTTGTTACATTTATACAGATAAAAACCGCTACCGCAGTTATTCCGCCCGGAAAATTAATTATATTTTCGCTTTTAACATCCTTTTTAACCAATAAACTGAATATTAAATATTCAAATACATCATAAACAATAGTGCTGACAGGAAATAAAATTATATAAATAAAAATACCGGAAGCCAAAGACAAAATTATTTTTGAAAATAAAAACCACAGAAGAATTATAACAAAAAATATAATTCCGGCTTTAATATAGGTAGCAATACCGATAGAAGACTTGGATTCGACTACTCCTTTAATTCCAAGAGCACATTGTAAAACAATATTAACTGTAAACACAGAGTAAATTAATAATAAAAAATGCATTACATTCATCGGTATTCTCCCGGATTAATTTTGCCTTTTCCGTATTGGTAAAGGCAAATAATATAACCCAATAAAAGCAAAGCGCCTGCAGATGATGCAAAAATACTTATTGGAAAAAACGCATTTTCCTTAAAGTACATAATCGTTATCATTCCCTGATAAGTACCGGGAACAGACAATGAACAATAAGACAATGGCTCCCTTACAATAGAAAAAGCGATTATCAATACCGCTAAAGACGCTGCCTGAGAGATAGCATCAGATACATGTTCTATAATATTAAGCTGTATTCCGTCGTTTGATCTTTTTTTTCTTATTGCCTGCAATCTGTCATGATTTGTTTCCGGACGTACAATTTCCGAAGATGACTGTATTTGCCGGACAATTCCCGAAGCAGCGCAGAAAAGCGGAATCAGAAGCAATAGTACAAACACTTCTAACGCCGCAAAAGGACTTAATATCCAGAATAAAAATAAATATATACTTCCAAAAAAAGCTGCTATAACGGTAAAAAGAGTTAGTCTTCCTTTTTCAGGAAAAAATTTTCCGCTTAATACTGACAATAAAAATGTATAAGATAATGTTGTAAGACCGTAAACCCAAAAAAGACAGCCGGCGATTGTAATTGCCCATGAAAGGCGTGCAGATGCCATTATTAAAAGACCTATGCCTGTTAAACCGCCAAGAGGAGATAAAGAACCCCAAAATGAATACTGACGATTTAAATTCATTGTCTTTCTCCTGTAATTGAAACTATCGAATTTAAAACAGCAGTTTCTTCTATACGATTAATGTACATTTGCAGAATGCTTTCCGGTAAATCCTTAAAAACCTGTACAGCATGAGCTCCTAACGGAATTACTTCGATTACATTGCCGTCAGATGAAACAATAGCCCCAAGCGGAACAAGTATTCCATTTTGAAAAACAGCGAATACAAACATTTTATCGGCAGAGTTATTCATTTGATACCAATATCCCAAAATATCCGCTTTCCTGTTTTTAATCTGTATGTGCTGGGCAACTCTGCGGGAATCATTATTACTTATAAATACATTATTAATTGTCCGTAAAAGATAATTTGCCTGAAGAGGTGTTGTAGCAATCCATAATACGGAAATTAATAAAAGTAAACCTGCTATCCAGCAGGATAAAACAACTTTATCTTTTATATTAACATGCTGCTGCAGTGTATTATTCATAATAGATTCTCCTGGAACTTACCGCGATTATTGCGTGAAAGAAATATTTTTTCTTCTGCTATACGGATAATTGGCGTAATGCAATTTACAAGAGCAAGTGCGATAAAACAACCTGCATATTCCATACACTTATACCTGAAAAACCAGGATAAAACAGCACCCAGAATAATTGCAAATAAAATACCCGGTTTCAATTTTGCGCTGCTTGCAGGTTCTGCGGCAAGAATGAAAGCTGCTGCAATAGTACCGCCGGAAAATATACCGTAAAGAATATCTCCATTCCAGTATATTCCGTTTGGATCGCCTGCGAAACGAATTAAAAAACCATAAAAAGCAAGAAATGCCAACGGTATCCAGCCGCGGTTAATACCTATTGCTGTAATAATAACAGTTCCAATTAAAAGCGCAAAAATACCCCTGTCTGTTATAATACCCGGTGTGTTTAAAAATAATAAATCTATATAACCAGAAGGCATCTGCACTCCTGTAACAGAAAATACAGAGCTGTTTAAAAAATCTGTAACTGAATTATCCAAAGCGCTTATTTCCGATGTTAACGCCATTTCGGAAATGGAATAAGTTGTATCTGAAAGAGCTTGATTAAAAGCCGACGGCCAGGAAAAACGGACAAACAGCCAGCCACCAAGCGCCGGATTAAGCCAGTTAGAACCAAGACCGCCGAAACTATATTTAACAACAGCAATAGCGAAAGCCGAACCAAAAATAATATATACAGGATGAATATAATTAGGCAGCATTATGGCAAGAATCATCGCAGTAGCAGCCGCGCTTCCGTCTTTTATTTTATTAATTCCGTTATTACGCCATGTTAATAATAATTCAACTAAAATTGCAGTAACAAATGCTGTAACTGCAACTATCAAAGATCTTCCGCCGTCGCTTGACGCTGATTGCAAAACACAAAGAAAAGCGCATAAACATACGAGCCACATTCTTCCGGTACTTGGACAGGATATACTAATTTGCGGTTTATGCGAAAATATTGCTTTTTTGGCAGAACGTGAATCCCGTCCCGACCATTGACCGGAATTATAATCAGACACTCTGCGCCTCCTGTTGATTCACATCTTGATTTCTATCAATTATAGTTTCAAGTAACGGCAGAGCGGAAGGACATACTATTTTACAGCAGCCGCATCCATGACAGCCTGTAGAACCGGCATTTTCTATTTCCAATATATTAATCCGTTTGTAAATATTCTGCGGATCAAGCCCTATCGGACACACTGCCCTGCAGTCGCCGCAATTAATACAATTTTGCTGACCATGAATTGCAGCCTGTGATTTAGACATTGCAACAATCGCATAACATGTTTTCCCGACAGGTTCATCAAGGTAAACTACTTCCCTTCCCGAAAGCGGAGAACCTGTTATAATTCTTTCCGGCGCTGCGGAAAAACCTCCGCATTGTTTAATAACTTCGCCTATTCTTGTTCCTATTCTTACTTTCATTATCTGCGGATTTTTAATCGCAGAACCTCCTACAGCTACATAACGATCCAGGATTGGTTTTTTATGTACAACCGCATCGCTGACTGCCGCAAGAACAGAAGGTCCTAAAATTAAAAGAGAACCCAAATTTATTCCGGCTTTTTTTTCATAAATTTTTAAAGCCATTTTCAATTCTCTGCTTTTATGCTGCGGATAACGTGAACCTGTAAGAACAAGCGATGAAGGATAATCAAGTTTTCCGGATTGAGAAAGCAGCCTTTGCCCCAATTCTTTTTCATGATGAGAGACTGCGAATATTATATGCGAAACTTTAAAACAAGCCTTGGCAACAATAGCTGCGCCTTCGATTACGGCATCAAGTCTGTCTTTGCAAAGAGCGTAGTCAGCAACAAGCCAGGGGTCATCAAAAATGCATCGGATTACAAGCGTAAGTTTTTCACTTTCTCTTCTGCTGGTAGAAATCATTTCTGAAAGAGGTTTTTCCGAATTATCCATTTCTGAAATACCATATTCGGAAATAATTCTTTGTATATCATAACCATTCAATCCATTCCAGATTAATGTTTCGTCTTTTTTTCCTAATCTTTCAAAAGAACCTTCCATCCTGATTACAAAAGCATCATTTTCAATGCCATCCTTGTCTGTCCATGTAATTTTCCGTATAACTCTGCCGGGAACTGTAGCGTGCACATTAACAGAACCAGCGCCTGATGCTCTTCCAACCAGCATTCCTTCCCGTACCATATCTCCAACTGATACAACCGGATAAACACGATTACTTCTTTTTCCAAGAGAAATAACAGAAAGCGCAGGAAGATATGAGTTTATAACAGACGATTTATAAGACGGCGCTGTCTGGTCATAAAAGGGAAGTCCTCCCCTTGGAAACGAATATACTTTCATAATTTAAGCGTCCTTTTGAACACGTAACTGGTTTCTTTCATTATACAATGTCTTCTTATTCCAGTTAATACCCATAAAACGAACTTTTCCGCTGCTGCCGGAAAGCCCGGAAACAAATGAATTTTTTACTGTCATCCTTTTTAAATTGTCAAGTTTGCCTTTAGGGGAATTATCGTTATTTCTTTTTATAAACAAGTAAGGAATAAAAAACAGCAATAAAACGATCAATGAAAGTTTTTCGGCAAGTCCCCCAGCTCCTCCTGTATTTCTTTTCTGCCCGGAGTTAATATCATGAAAAAAATCCATCAATTGCTTTAACGGAAACGGCGGGTATTCGCTTGTATTTATATTATGATTCGCTCCTGCATTAACTTCCATAGACGGAAGCCCGTCAGTATCAAAGAAAAAACCGGGAAAAGCTGCATAAGAAGCGGTACTGCCTATCTTGCGTGTTGAAAATGATAATTGGAACTGAAGATGATCCAGGTAATCCTGTTCCTGTATAATATTTTCAAAACGTTTGCTTGAATCATAAGAGGCAGACATGTAAGGCGCTGAAAATAATACAAATAAAGAAGCAGCTATAAAAGGCAGCATAAATAAAGGAAAATTAAATTTTGGAAACCGGCGTTTGATTATTAATACCGGTGCAAAACGTATATGCGATCTCTTAGATAAAGATGATATCCGAAACGAAAGAGCAAAAACCATTATAGCAGCGGCAAAAACAACACCAAAAAACATTAACTTTATCTGTGAAAAAATAATAATAACAAAAAAAGCCGCAGCGAATAATGGCAGTAAAATCCAGTATAATTTATACGGCATAATTATTTCTTTGTAAAATAATTTAAAATCTTTATACTTATCTGAAGCGCTGTTTACAGCGCTAAATTCATCCAACGGCTCTTTCATCATTATAAAAAACGCTAAAAACAAAGCTGCGCATACAATGCCTGCAGCTCCGAAAAAAGAAAGCGAAAAAAATACAGGCACTAGAGTAATTATACATATTTTACGGCGATCATGCTTTTTGCCTATTAAATAAATAATTAAAAATATAAATGAAGCCGCTGCATAAGCCAAAAAGAAAAGATTTAAAGGGCGGCCTATTCCAAAATAGTCAATTGTAAAATGAATATCTTCAAGCAGCTCGTTAAATTTCCTGTCAAGCAGGCTGGAGTTCCAATTACCTGTTTTTAAGGGTATATAAAAAAAACGTTTATCGCCGTCATTAAAAATGTCTTTTAATTTCTGCGCATACCCGTCATTACGCGGATCAAAATAAAAAACCCTGGAAAAATAAACATCTAAAGGAATTCTATTAATTGAATCAAATTCATCCAATAGCACCCATTGAGATGATTCACTGACAGGAGATCCTCCGAAATACTCTTCGCCTTTTTCCAAAAGAGCAAGAACAGTTTTATCATCTGCAGAAGCATCTGTTGTTAAAACCGCATATCCGCCGCGAAACTCTTCATATCCTACCTGAGAGCCGAAAAAAATAAGACCAAAAGCAGCGGTTAAAGAAATCAGGCAGATAAGTAAAAATGAGCGGAAAATAGACATATCGTATGCCTATATACGATTAATAATAAAATAAAAAATAACCGCAATCACTATGCCCAGCAGAGCTCCTATTATAACTTCAAGCAGAGTATGTCCATGTATTTCTTTTACAGAATTAAATTCCAAACCGGTTAAATTTGCTGATTGTTTTCCAAGGTTATTAAGCGCTTTTGCCTGTAAACCTGCAGCTCTTCTAACCCCAACAGAATCACGAAGGACAACAACGGCAAAAACAAGACTAAAAACAAAAATATCCGAATCTATGTTATATTTCATTCCTACAGATGTGGCAAGAGCGCATACAGCTGCCGAATGACTGGAAGGCATTCCGCCTGTCCGCCAGATTAATGTTTCGATTACATCAAATTTTTTCTTGAATTTATTGGCAATTGAATAAAAGATCATTTTTAAAATTTGAGCTGTAAATAAACTGGTAACAGTTGATAAAAATATAATATTTTCGAATAAGGACTTAATGGCTGATACCGCTGTCATTCTTTTATGTTCCTTTAATAAGCCTTTTTTGTCAATAGTATTTCATTATAGGGTGATGAAGGGGATAAGGGAGGTAAAGGCGCTTTAATCGAAAAATTTAAAAATTCCAGTTTCCAGGCATGAAGAAAGAAATAACCATTTTTATTACTATAACCGCCGTATTTTTTATCACCGGCAATCGGATGACCATGAAAAGCGGCTTGGGCTCGTATTTGATGAGTTCTGCCGGTTAAAATTTCCGCTTCTATTAATGTGTAATTATCCTTTACAACAAGCGGTTTTACTGATGTCAAAGCTGTTTTACCGGATGTTTTATTTTTATCGATAAAGGTTTTTTTCATTTCCTTGTCACGAATTAGATCATCCTGCCAAATTTCTTCCTTTTTTATTATACCTTCGACTACAGCAAGATATGTTTTGCGAACCTTCCTCTCCCGCATAAGCGAGCTGAAAAGACGGGCTCCTTCCAAACTTGAAGAAAAAATAACTATACCGCTTGTAGGTTTATCCAGCCTGTGAAGAGGTCCCGGCTTAAATGACAAAGATGCAGGCAATTTATCCTTTAAAAATAATTGAACCATAGAATCAAGGCTGTTTGGACCGTGAACAGAAATACCCGGCGGTTTATTAACAGCCAAAAGACCGTTTTCCTGCCATATAATATCAGGAGAAGCAAGAGAAGCTGCGGGTTTATCAGTTAAATCCGGTTTTGCTTTTTTAAATGAAGGGATAGAAATCTTTACGCCAAGGTTGACTCGATCCTGCGCTTTAGCGGGTCTTCCGTCGAGTAAAACCTGTCCTTTGCGCAAAAGTTTATGTATTAAAGGCAAAGGATGATCAGGAAGCGCTTTACGCAGAATTCTATCAAGCCTGCGTCCTTCGTCATTTTCTCCGGTAATTAATTCCATTTATAAACTAATCCAAACATTAATTTTTGGAAAAAAATATTTCTTCGTATTTTTTAATAATATTATACGCTTCCTGCGGATCTGTTTGCGCCTGCAATTCGGTTTGAAACTGAGGTACATCCATTAATTTAGCAAGATGCTGCAATAACCGTAAATATTTTTCGGAATCATCCAGCGGTGAAATAAGCATAAAAAGAAGGTAAACAGGCTCCCCGTCCAATGCGTCATAATCAACGCCTTTTTGAGAAATTCCAAGAACCCCCCGCAGGGAATTAACAGAGTTTGTTCTTCCATGGGGAACAGCAATACCTTTTGAAATTCCTGTTGACATTTTAGCTTCTCTTGCAACAACGGCTTTATGAATTTCGTTATATGCTTTTGATTTATCAGCATTACAATAAAAAGCTACAAGTTCATCAAAAGCCTGATCTTTATTATCAGCTTCAAGATTAACTTTTATAAATTGCGGTAATAAAACATTTTGTAAAATCATGATAATATTTTACGGTGTACTTTCCTCATTTTCACTGACATTTCTAAAATTTTCATTGAAAAAATCATCATCAATTATTTGCTCAAATGTAAAATCCTGAAGATTGATAGTGTCATTCTGAGGGGGTGGATTAAATTCATTTTCCAGCCAGTTAAATCCGGTTTCATTTGACAAATTCATACCTTCCGCTTCAACACCGGTAGCGTCTGTACGGCTAAGAAAAGCCAAACCAAGACTTATAATGAGAAAAAGAGAACCTAAAACAGTGGTTGCTCTGGTAAGAACATTGCCGGAACGAGAGCCGAAAGCGGTATTTGCTCCGCCTCCAAACATGCCTCCAATCCCGCCGCCTTCGTCATTTTGAACCAATACCAACATTATTAGTAACACTGCGTTTATTACGAAAAAAACCAGTAAAATTGTACTTAAAACTGCCATCTTTCCAAGCTCCGATTTGAGATATAATCAAGTCTACAGAAATTTCAAACTTTATGCAAGTAAGACAAATTGAACTTGAATTAATAATTTAACCACAGAGGACACGGAGTTTCACGGAGTTTTTAGTACGAAAACTCTTCCTTATTTCCTCCGTGGTTCTCCGTGTACTCCGTGGTTATT
>WQYB01000048.1 GCA_009781475.1 Treponema sp. | reverse complement strand
TTCCTGATCCGGCAGCGCATGAAGCGATGAAAAACATGAAATCGTTTACATTTAAAGTTTTGGGTGACGGAAATATTTATGACATTCAGCTAATGACAACTGAATCCAGAGTGGAAGGCGGATTTAACCATTACAGAAAAACACAAACAACCAAAAAAAACGAAATTATCACAGTTACTGTCAATATAGACGAACTTACTCAAGTAACAACATACGGCAAAAAAGTACCGTTTATTCAAAACAATATTGAATGTTTTCAAATTCAACCTTTTTCTACCGGAGAATTTAGTTTAAAAATCTGGGATATTAGATTTAACCAATAAGATCTTATTATAGACAGAAAACTCTTACTGTAAAATATTTATAAGTAAGGAGTAAATAATGAAAAATAAATATGCTTTTTTGGTTTTTATCATTCTTTTTATATTTAATCTTTCTTCTGCCATAGCGGCTCCGCCTGCATTACAAAGACCGTTCAATGATATAACAGCTTCTCAGCTTGTAGCTGATATAAAAATCGGAATTAACCTTGGTAATACATTTGATGCAACAGATTATGCAGCCGGATGGATTACTCCGGGTTGGAGTGTTTCTCAAATGGAAAGCGCATGGGCAAATCCGGTTATAACAAGAGCAAATATAATTGCTTACAAAAATATGGGATTTAATGCAATTAGAATTCCTGTTTCATGGATGAAAGCAGCTGATTCTAATTATAATATCCGCGCAGACTGGATGGCAAGAATTACTGAAGTTATAAACTGGGTAGTCGAAAATGATATGTATGCCATTTTAAATACCCACCATGACGAATGTACATTTAAATTTACAAATGCGGAGGTTAACACATCCCTTATTGCATTCAGGCGAATTTGGGAGCAAATTGCACATAACTTTAGGAATTACAATGAAAAACTAATTTTTGAAGGATTAAACGAACCAAGAGTAAAAGGAAGCCAGGCAGAATGGAGCGGAGGCACTACAGCGGAAAGAGCCAATTTAAACAGACATTATCAGATTTTTGTTGATGTTGTAAGAGCAAGCGGCGGCAATAACGATAAAAGAATATTAATGATTAATACCTACGGAGCTTCTGCCAGTGCTGCAGCGGTAAACGGACTTGTTCTTCCAAATGATACAATACCAAATAAACTTATTGTTTCCATTCACGCATATGAACCTTTTACTTTTACTACTCCGAATGATCAAGGCGGCACTACATCAACATGGAGCAGAAATAATTCAAGGGACACAAGAGCAGTTCATGATGCTTTTACTCCTGTTTACAACAGGTTTGTAAGAAATGGAATCCCTGTAATAATGGGAGAGTTCGGCGCTGCAAATAAAAACAATACAACAGCAAGAGCTGAATGGGCAGAATATTATGTTAATTACGCAAAAAATAGAGGCATTCCCTGTTTTTATTGGGATCATGGAAATTTAGATGATCCTGTATCATTGTCAATTTTTGACAGAAGAACTAATACAATTGTTCAGCCGGAAATACTCGCTGCGTTAATGCGAGGTGTTAATTAAATTGATCTGATTTTTGGAGAGTAAGATATGAAAAAGAAAATAATAATTACTTTGTTAATAACAGTTTCTTCTATAACTTTTTTTTCTAATGGCGATGCTCCACTTGCCAGAGATACTTCCGGAAACGCTGCCGCATGGCTTAGAGTTAATCAGGCAGGTTACACTCCGGATCGCCCTAAAATAGCAATAGTAATGTCCGATTCCAATATAACAACCAGAATATGGACTTTAAAAAAAGATGGAAATACTGTTCTTAGCGGAAATCTTCCGGCAGGCAGACAGGGTAACAATATTTTTGTCAGACAAAGATTTACACATACGATTGATTTTAGTTCAGTAAGAGAGAGAGGTATTTATACACTTGAACTTCCTTACGCGGAAACTCAACAGATAATTATTTCTGATGATCCGTATTCCTTATACGCGACTCAGGCGATTATGTGGCTGCGTTTAAATCGAAGCGGAGGGCAAACACTTTATCGAAATCCTTCTCATTTAGGAGACAGAGCGGCGATTGTTTATAATGTAAAAGGCGACTGGAAAAACGGTGAATGGCAGGAAGCGACTCCCCGCAGAACAGTTGACATGCTGGGAGGTCATTATGACGCGGGTAATTTAATTAAGTTTACGTTATGTGAAGCTAATTTGGCATGGCATTTATTAATGGCTTATCAGTTTAACCCGCGTCTTTTTGTAAAAGTTCACAGTACATCAAACTTACCTGATATACTTGACGAAGCGAAATACAGTCTTGATTGGCTGGCAAAAACATTCCCTGATAATAATACCTTCATCATACAGGTGGGAGATAAAAAAGATCACGACGAAGGATGGCGTCTGCCGGAAAACGACAGGCTTGACGGCAGAAGACCCGCGTTAAACGCTTTGTCCCGTACACATATGGGAGTCACTGCGGCAGCTTTGGCTTTAGGCGCGCATGTTTTTAAAAATATCGATCCGGCAGCCGCTGCTCTTTACGAAAGCAAAGCAATAGCGATTTACGCTCGCGCGCGGCAAAGCGATACCTTGCTTACTGCTTTTGAGAGTGACGCAACAGCTGATTTTTACGATGATACGACCGACACTGACAATATGGCATTGGCAGCCGCAGAATTATATAATCTGACAAAAAATAATAATTATCTAAATGATGCCAGAGCTTATGCACCGCCTTCATTGTACGGTGTTAATTGGAAAGACTTGAATGTATTAGCCAATTACCGCCTTGCTGAACTTGGAGATGATGCAGCAAGAAGACGTTTGTTCGAAGAAACAGCCCGATATGAACAATATGCGCGTGAAAATGTTTGGAATCTTACAAGTAATTGGTATTCGTGGAGTACTTTGCCGATGTGGATGGGACCTGCAAATATCCATCTGCTTGCACAGCGGTTAAACGGAAGAAATGAATTACCCGCTCCCTTTCTTGGAGTTTTGGATTATACGTTTGGGCGTAATAATTGGGGAATATCCATGCTTGCTTCCGCAGATTTACCTTATAGCATACGTAACATATATAGTTTTGTCTGGCATGTATTAAAATTATTTCCTGTCGGCGCTTTATCCGAAGGACCGGGAGATATAGCGACTCACAATTCATTAAAACATATTTTTAACGTTCCTTCTAACAGTCCTTTTGAAAGATTTAATACATCAGGCGGTGTATTCTACGACAACGCACATGATTTTATGATTCAGGAAAGCACTATTTGGGGGCAGGGAAATTTAATTTTAATGCTTGCGTTGGCTTCTTCAAGGAATCTTTCACCTGCTGCCAGTGCCGGCACACTTCCTTTTCCGCTTGACGGCAGCGCTGCCGCAACTTCAGTTAGAGAAGGAACAGTTGCAGGTTTTTCAAATTGGCAGACAATTAATAGTCCGGGTTCTACAATCACTCGTTCAACATCTCAAAACCGTCAAAGAATTCGCGGAAATATAACAGGTGAAATAGGTTACGCAATCATCTCCGCAACACCCAATGCCGCTACGCTGACTCGCATGAAAGCAATGACATCATTTTCATTTATGGTTATGGGTGACGGCAAACAATATGAAGTATTGTTACCAACAACCGAAACAAATACAACATTCAATCATTATCGTTATACATTTACTGCGCCAAATACAGAAACAAGAATTACAGTTAATGTTCCTGCGGATCTTAGACAAGCCGATTGGGGCGGTGTCGGTGTTGTTCCTTTTAATCTGAACAATGTACAGAGCTTTCAATTTCAGCTTTCCGGTACTGGAGCATTTGATTTAACTGTTTGGGATGTAAGGATAATTCAGTAGGGGGAGGGGGAGTGTGTTTGTAGATTGATTTAACTTTTTCTTTGGGAACCTCCGGGAATTAAACCGATGTTTTTGGAGGTTCTCTTTTTATTTATTTTAACTGCCTATACTAAAACCTAAAGATTTTTTAGGTTAATTTTACCTCCTTTCTGTTGTTATATTTATATAACGACACTCATGGAGGGAATTTATGAAAAATTATAGTTTTATACGTTATATGGCGATTGCTGTAATATTTACTGTAATCAGTATTTCTGCCGCTTTTGCAAATCCGCCTGCAACCCCACGGCAGTTCAATGATATAACAGCAACGGAGCTTGTAGCCAACATCACAATAGGCTGGAATTTGGGGATTGGTTTTGATGTTGTACCTGAAACTCCACAACAAGAAGTAGATTTTAGAAACAATTTAACTATATCTCAAATGGAATCATTTTGGGGACATCCTGCCGCTACAAGAGAGAATATTATCGCTGTAAAAAACGCAGGTTTTAACGCGATAAGAATTCCTGTTTCCTGGTCAAAAGTAGTTGATTCAAATTATAATATCCGCGCTGACTGGATGGCACGAGTTACAGAAGTTGTAAACTGGGCTGTAGAAAACGATATGTATATTATTATAAATACACATAGTGACGAAAGTATTTTTAAGTTTACTAACAGCGAAGTTGAAACTTCTCTTAGAACATTTGCAAAGATTTGGGAGCAGATTGCACATAACTTCAGGAACTACAATGAAAAACTTGTATTTGAAGCATTAAATGAACCCAGAACAGTAGGAGTTTGGTATGAATGGTTAGGGGGCAACGATGAAGAAAGAGCTAATCTTAACAGGCATTATCAGGTTTTTGTTGATGTAGTAAGAGCAAGCGGAGGTAATAACGACAAGCGTATATTAATGATTACTACTTACGGAGCCGGAGCAATGGCAGAGGCAGTTAACGGACTTGTGCTTCCGAATGATACAGTGCCAAATAAACTTGTAGTTTCTGTTCATGCTTATGAACCTCATCCTTTTTGCTCTCCGCATTCCCATCTAGGCAATGCAACTACCTGGAATGCAAATAATACAAGAGATACAAGACCAATAAGTGAACATTTTACACCTGTTTATAACAAGTTTATAAGAAATGGAATTCCTGTAATATTAGGCGAGTTTGCTTCATGGGATAAAAATAATACCGCAGCAAGAGCCGCACATGCTGAATATTTTGTAAATCATTTAAAGAGCCTGGGTATCGCAGGTTTTTGGTGGGATGCGGATGGCATGAGTATTTTAAACAGATATACAAATACGTTTGATTTTCCGGAAATTGCAAATGCTTTAATGAGAGCAGCAGGAGTTAACGCGCCGATTCAGCCTCCGAAACCGGCTGTAGAAGGCACTGTCGCTGTTTTTCCAATAGGTGGATGGCAAGAAGGAAGTGATAATAATACAAGAATCGTACGGTTAGGCTGGCAAAGGATTCAAGGGACTTTGGCAAGAGACGGTTATGCTTTTCTTAGCGCTGTTCCTGATGCCGCCATGCTTGCACGAATGAGGACAATGAAATCTTTTTCTTTTATGGTCTTTGGAGACGGCAAACGTTACGAAGTTATGATACAAACCACCGACACTAGTGTTGCGCATAACAATTATCGTTTTGCATTTACAGCACCTGCCGGTGTACCAACAAGAATAACTGTCAATGTTCCTGCGGAACTTAGACAAGCTGATTGGGGCGGTGTCGGAGTTGTTCCTTTTAACCAAAGGAATGTGCAGAATTTTATTTTTGCACCAACAGCACCGGGAACATTTGACCTTGCTGTTTGGGATATAAGGATAGTTCAGTAGGGGGGAGTTTGTCCACGGATTACGCGGATAAATATCATCCTTTTATCTGTTTACCAACTGCTGCGCCGTCTTTTGCGAATAACGGTATAACATCAAGGGGTGCGGCGGCTGTAATTGTCTGCCCGCCTTTGTATTCGGTTCCTGTGTTGCAGCATGTCCAATTTGCACCTTCGGGCAAATAAACCTTTCTCTCCCTTGCTTTTAATTCTACGATAGGAGCGACAATTAAATCTGAACCAAACATATATTGATCGGTTAACATCGAACAATTTTTATCCTGCGGGAAATCGTAAATCATCGGGCGGATAACAGGATCGCCTTTTTCATGCGCAGTTTTCATCAAGTCACGGATGTATGGGCGAAGACGTTCGCGCATCAAAATATATTTTTTCATTATTTCAAAATTATCTTCGCCGTAACTCCATACTTCGTTATCCTGCCCGCTTGTAAATTGCCTTATGCCGTCTATGTATTCAACATCTCTTGGTTTCATGGGGAAACGCTCGCCGTGCAAACGGAACACAGGGCTGAAACAGCCGAATTGGAACCAGCGTATCAACAAATCCTGAAAGTCGGGATCGGAAGGAATACCGCCGAAAAAACCGCCGATGTCGCTTGTCCACCAGGGAATGCCTGACATTGCCATCGAAAGCCCTGCGGCAATTTGTTCGCGAAAAGATCGGTAATTGGAATAAATGTCGCCCGACCATAAAAGCGCGCCGTATCTTTGTGCGCCTGCCCATCCGCAGCGAACAAGGTTTAAAGGGTTTTCGATTCCCTCTTCTTTCATACCGTCATAAAAACCTTTTGCATAAAGGTTAGGATAAATCGCTGTTACTTTCTGTGCGGGACCAAGATGATAGCGGTAAATGTCAAAATCGTAAATTCCTTCGGGTTCTGCTTCGTCAAGCCAGAAAATTTTTATTCCCATTTTAAAATAATTTTCTTTTACTTTTTGCCAAACATATTTTTGCGCTTCAGGGTGAGTTGCGTCATAAAAAACAGTGTCGCCCATCCATGTCATGTTTACATTGTTGCCTCGATCAAATCCCAGTAAAAGACCTTGATCTGCCATTGGATAAAAATTTTCACTGCGATGATCTACTGTAGGCCAGATCGATACCATCAATTCAATACCCATCTCTTTAAGTTCACGCACCATGCCTTGCGGATCAGGAAAGTTCACAAGATCGAATTTCCAGTCGCCTTGCAAGGGCCAGTGGAAAAAGTCGCAGACAATTACATCCATCGGAAGTCCGCGCCTCTTATGTTCACGTGCGACATTTAAAAGTTCTTCCTGAGTGCGGTAGCGTAATTTACACTGCCAAAAACCCATGCCGTATTCAGGCATCATCGGAGTTTTTCCCGTAACATCGGTATATGCGCGGATAATTTCTTTTGGGTTATTACCTGCGGTAATCCAGTAATCCATTTTGTCGGTACATTCGGCATACCACTCGGTGATGTTATTCGCAAAAACGACGCGTCCTACCGCGGGGTTATTCCATAAAAATCCGTATCCCAAACTGGAAACATAAAATGGAATTGTTGCCTGCGAATTTCGGTGAGCCAATTCAAGGGAAGCGCCTTTTTTATCCAAAAGCCCGTCTTGATACTGCCCCATTCCCCAAATGTGTTCGCCTTCTTTTGCTTCAAAGCGTGCAGTTAAAGTATAATCACTTCTGCCTACTACCGGTTTTAAATCACGCGCATTAAGTCCTAACGGAACGCAGTAACGCATTAAATCATTTCTATTTCGGTAATATTCTTCCAATAATAAATCGCCTTTTTCATTATAAAAACTTAACCAGCCTTCATTATTGAACTTGGCAGTTATATTTCCGTTTGTTATGGAAGCTTCGTTTTCGCCGATATTTATTTTTACATTAACGGCAGTATTTTTTTCAAGTAAAGCCCAGTCTTCCTGCGGTATTTGCGCCAAACGTGTGGCACGTACCCGCAAACCTGCACTCCACCCTTCAATCCATAAAATTTCCGTACCAGATGTACGAATTAAACGGTTTCCTTCATTTTTATAAACTGCCATTTATTACTCCTAAGTTATGTTACAATATTTTCCGCTCAGAAGCAATACGAATAGCATCTGCAAGATTTTCCGCTCCCAGTTTAATATATACATTATTAATCAGCATTTTAACCGTGTTAATCGATAAATTACGGCTTACAGCAATTTCCGAACGCGAAAGCCCGTGCGAAAGATCGGTTAAAACTTCGCTTTCCCTTGTCGAAATAATTATATCGTCTGTTAACCTGTTAGCTTGTTTATATTTAGTTATAATATGTGTTATTCGTTTAGCATACGATGCGGATTTAAGATTAATGTCTTCCAGCCATGATACCGGTATTTTATTTTCCGGGTATTTTAAAATAAATGAAGTTAAAGTACGCATATCTTTTCCCATTTCTATAAACGGCATAATAATATTGTTGGGACTTGCGTTATTATACGCTTCTTCAAATGCCATATATGCTTTTTCTTTTTCTTTTAGTTTATAGTAAATACAGGATTCCCTTACAATCATTTCTATTCTGCCGAATAAATATGACTCTCTTTGTTTCATATCATGTATATAAGACAGCAATGGAGGATAATTTCTTATCGCATAACAGTAGCGTGCTTTCATCTGATTGGCGTAATTTTCAATAAAACTAACATGAGCGTAAAGCGAAATATTTTCTTTTAACCAGTCGGGAATATTTTCTGCCATTCCTAAAATGCAATAATACCAGCTTAAATAAATATCATATTCAATAAAACGGTTATTATATTCCGGATCATTGAGATAAATTTTCATGGTTTTTAGTAATTCCTGCGATTTAATATAATCTCCCTTAAAAACAGCAATTCTAAGCAAATAATATAATGTTTTATTGATAACAGCGGAATGTTTTAATAATTTTGCATGATTTATTCCACAGTCAAAAGATATTTCCGCTCCCTGTATATCACCCTGATATAATTTTAACTCACCTCTTGCAAATTCGTCTTCTTTTGCACCAAAATTAATATAACATTTCGAAACATGCTCGCCTGAGCGTGTTAAAACATCTATGTATTCCTGCGCTGCGCCTTTGCGGCTTGAACCAACAGCGCAGAACCACGGTCCCGGATCACGAGTAATCAAATTCCGTATATCAATGGGTTCATCAAAACAATTTTTAAGTTTTTCAAAGTACAAATCAAAATCATAAACATCAGTTTTTATACTAATTGATACACGTATAATTGCCCAGTAATAATATATGCTGCTTAATGTATTTCTTCTGAAAAAATCATCTTTTGGCAGATAAATAAACTTCGATTCATAATTTGCAGCTAGCTTATCAGCTTCTTCCATAAGTCCCTGGCACATAACGGCACGCAAATGAGTTGCAGCAAGAAAAGTAACAGTGTCAAAAGTTTTCTTCGGAGTTCGTTCAAAAACCGCCGCTGCATAGCAGGCTATATCATAGGGTATTTGCGAGGGTGAACCTAAAAACATCAAAACTATTGCATTATAATTTTCAATTTTTTCATAATATGAAAGCGCATCGATTTTAAATCCATTATTGTTACACCACTGCCCTGCTACCGTATAAGTTTCATATTTTTTCTTTTGCGGTAAAATATCCTGCTTGGTTTTAAGAAATTCCAAAAACAAGGGGTGAATTAAAAATGCGTTTATATAACTGTCAAGACGTACATAAGCATTTTGTTTTTCCAGTTCGTAAATAAGCTCTTTTTCTTCGCCTGCAAGAAGTGAAATTAAATCGACAGAAAGATGATCAATAAGAGACAGCTGTACCAAAAAGTTCCTCAAAAACGGCGAAGTATTATCCCAAACTTCAATTTCCATAAACCTGAAAATATTTGTTTTCATTGCGTTACGCAAATACCCTTTGTAACCTGGCGCTTTTTTATACGAACGTACGATATAATTTACAGCAAACGCCCAACCCTCTGTATCCTGCCATATAGAACGCAGACTGTCAGGTAAAAGCGCGATACCCTGAGAACGAAAATATTGTGCAAGTTCACTTTCAGTAAAACGCAATTCATCTTCGCTTGCTTCAAATATTTGATCAGAAGAAATATGACCGGCTATATTAATTTTTGGCGTAGAACGGGAAATTAAAAATAACGTTATTCCAACCGGCAAATTACGAATCGCTTCTTCTACAAATCTGATTACTGCCGGGTTTTCTATAAAATGACAATCGTCAAATACAATTATTCTTCTTTTTTTATCATCATGAATCTGTAAAAACTTTTGAAACTGTTTTAATTTTTCTATTGTATCCGGAAAGCCAAGTTTTTTAATTGATGCACCAAATTCAGCGTTTATCAGATTCATACTGTGAGTAAAGTTTTCCCAAAAACGAGCGCCGACATTATCCCTTTCAGATAGCTGTACCCAAACTGTGGTTGTTTGATATTCACGCACAAAATCATTAACAGCAGTAGTTTTTCCGTAACCTGATCCCGCACATACCATAATCAATGGATATTTCATCGCTTCAGTGAATATCCGGTTTAAACGCGAACGATCAAAATGAAAATCGCTTTTTATAACTTCATTATTACAGATGTAATCTGCTTGTTTTAAATTATCTGACATTTTCTGTTTTTAATCTCCCATAAAACTAATTGACTATAACAATCAATTATATTAAATTAGAAACACGGGGGTATACAATGAAATATATTATAAAAATTGTAATAATATTTTCCTTAATTATTACTGCATTGACAGGCTGTCCCGAAAAATCCAATAATTTAACGTTAAAAAAAGGCATTTTATTGGTCGGAGTTAATACTAATTATCAACCGATAAATTTCATATTAGATGACGTAGTTAATTTAGCAGGTTTTGAAATTAGCCTTGCAAAAGCAATTGGAGAAAAACTGGGCTTGGAAGTACAATTTATTAATGCAAATGAAGGTATTTATATACATCTTGGTAAAGATAGATCCGATTGCGTAATTTCGTCAGTTACAATTACCGAGCATCATCTGAAAAGTTTTAATTTTAGTATTCCATATCTTCAAAATACACTTGTTATAGTAATGTTAAACGATTCTCAGCATTCGGTAAGTTCTCCAGGCGATCTAAAAGGTCTTCGTGTCGCATATCAATCCGAAACAATATCGCAAAATTATATAGAACAGCTTGGACAGGAAGGAATATTATTTACGCCTTTTGAATATGACAGTTTAATGTCTTGTTTTAATGATTTGCACCTTGGACGCATACACGCTGTTATGACTGATTTAATAACCGGCATAGAATACATTTCTTCAGATTCATTAAAAATTGTTTGGCAGGGCGAAGAAGAGATTTTTGGCATTTGTTTAAAAAAAGGAAACGATGCTTTAACAGAAGTTATAAACAAAGCGCTTTATGAACTTTTCGAAGACGGAACAATCCTGAGGATCTCCAAAGAATTCTTTAAAGGAAGGGATCTTGTTTCTATGTTACATATAAGGCAATAACAGCAGTTTAGAAAATGGAAACTATACAAAACCTTATTAACTGGATGCCTTTACTTTTAGACGGCGCATTTATAACTGTTTCGCTGACTGTGTTAGCTGTAAGCGCCGGAATTATTATTGGATCATTTCTTGCATTGGGAAAAATATCAGATAATCAGATAATTAATAAATCATGCAGTGTTTACATTTTCTTTTTCAGAGGTACTCCCCTTTTAATGCAGCTTTTGTTTATATATTATGTATTGCCTATGGCAGTCCCGTTCCTTACAATTAATAACAGGTTTATCGCCGCTTTTATAGCTTTTAGTTTAAACTCGGCTGCTTACTGCGCTGAAATTATTAGAGCCGGTATTCAAAGTATAGACAAAGGTCAATACGAAGCGTCCCGCTCTCTTGGTTTATCTTATATTCAAACTATGCGTTTTGTTATATTTCCGCAGTCAATCCGAAGGTTAATTCCGCCTTTCGGCAATGAATTTATAATGATGTTAAAAGATACTTCGCTAGTATCAATAATAGCGTTAGTTGACATAACAAGAGTTACAAGAAGGATACACGATGCTACAAGCTCCATGTTGATTTATATTCCGGCATTAATCCTGTATTTGCTTATTACTGCCGTTTTTACCTTTATATTCCGAAAGCTGGAAAAAAAATATTCTGTATACGAGTAAGCGGGTAAATATTTATGTCAATGATTAAAACTGTTTCTGTCAGCAAAACTTTTATAACACAAGATCAGGTAAATAAACGTATCAGCAAACCGCTTAATGTATTAAAAAATGTATCACTTACCGTTGAACAAAATGAAGTTGTATGTATTATAGGTCCTTCAGGAGCGGGTAAATCAACATTTCTTCGCTGTTTAAACCACTTGGAAACAATCGATGAAGGACAAATCTATATCGAAGACAAACTTCTTTTTGACTGTCATAACGGAAAAAATAAAATTAAAATGAGCAATAATGAACGTAATAAAATTTTACTCGAAGTTGGTATGGTTTTTCAGCAATTTAATCTTTTTCCGCACAAAACCGCTTTGGAAAATGTAAAACTCGCTCCAATTCATGTCCGAAAACTTTCTGTTGAAGAGGCGCAGGAAAAATCTTTGCAAATTCTGGATCGAGTAGGTCTAATCGATAAAATTGATTCATACCCATCTGCGCTTTCAGGAGGTCAGCAGCAGCGCCTTGCGATTGCGCGTTCTCTTGCGATGGAACCCCGTATCATGCTTTTTGACGAGCCGACATCGTCACTGGATCCGCAGCTTTCTAACGAAGTATTATCAGTTATGAAACAGCTTGCCTCGGACGGAATGACAATGCTTGTAGTCTCTCATGAAATGGGTTTTGCCCGTGAAGCGGCTGACAGAGTAGTCTTCATGGATGAAGGCTCCATCCTGGAAACCGGCAGCCCAAAGCAAATATTCGAAAATTCTGCAAATAACCGTATAAAACAATTTTTACAAAGTGTATAATAATTAACATGGAGATTTAAATGTCAGAAGGTTTTTCCAATTTAAAAGTCGCTTCCAATTTTATCACAAGGCTTGAAGAGCGGAAAATCAGAGAGCCGACTGACATTCAGCGAAAAATAATTCCTCATTTAACCTCGGGAGAAAGCGTTTTTTTTGCTTCGGCAACAGGAACAGGTAAAACTTTTGCTTATCTATTGCCATTTTTAAGTTTGATGATAGAATCATCGCATAATAATACAGGAACAAAGCCATGTTTTGTAATAATCGCTCCTACATTGGAACTATGTACGCAAATCAATGGAGAGCTTGATTTTTTATTATCCGGTACAAATATCCGATCATTATTATTAATAGGAAGCGTTAACCTTGATCGCCAAATTGAAACCATAAAAAAAACAAAACCCGATATTATCGTAGGCAATCCAAACAGAATTCTTATCCTTGCAAAAAAAAGAATTTTAAGATTAAATCCGCAATTCCTTGTACTTGACGAAGCAGATCGCCTTGTAAGTGATGAAATGATAAATGATACATTTGAATTATGTCAAATAATTAACCGCAGTAAAAAGGAAAAAAATAATATAATATTCGCCGCATGTTCTGCAACAATGAATAAAAAAAATAGGGATAAACTGTCAGATATTATCAATTATAAAGATATTTCTTTTATAGAATCAGAAGATCATGAAATACTGCGGGAAAAAATCGAACACTGGGCAATTTTCAGCGAAAAACGCAGAAAAGATCAAACATTACGTTCACTGTTAGCTGCATTAAAAGAGCGAAAATCAAAAAAAAACAAGTTTCTTGTCTTTACAAATAAGGGAGATGAAGCTGGAATAACTCTTTCCAAACTTCAGCATCATCATGTATCCGCAGCAGGTCTTTTCGGAAAAATCAGCAAAAAACCAATTTCAAGCCAGGAGCGCAAAATAGCGCTGGAATCATTTAGAAACGGCAGCGTTGAAGTACTTGTTTCAACAGACCTTGCAGCCCGCGGTCTTGATATTCAAGGTGTTACTCATGTAATCGCTTTGGATGTTCCTTCCGACAGTGAAGTTTACATTCACCGCTGCGGACGCACGGCACGAGCCGGAAAACGCGGAACAATGATAACAATCGGCGATGAAACACAAATGCATTTATTAGCAGCAATGGAAAAAAAATTAAAGATCAGGGTACAACCCAAAGAACTGCACTACGGAAAAGTATGCGCTCCGCTGCCGATAAAAGAAGATGAATATAAAGAAAATTGATTTTACTGTATCGGCTGATCTAACCCTTCCATAAAAAGTCCGTCAAGCTCGTTGCGTATCTGCGCCTTAACATGATTCGGTACTGACGGAAGCATTGTAAAATAACGCAAAACACGTATGCCTTCCGGTGCAAGCGGAGGACCGGAAAAACGGCAAAGCCTTGCAATCGATGATGATGCAGCTAACACAAGCTGAGGATCAATGTTTGGATTATTAGGAGATAGTAAAAAGTTATATGAATGGAATGATCTTCCCGTAGGATCTACTCCTATTATGCCGATTGCATCGGCGCATGCTCTTCTTACTGCAGGTTCCGGATCTCTGTCAAAAATATTCCAAAGAAAAGGTATTGTTTCTCTTGAGCCGACAAGCGCCAATAAATTAATTAATCTGACACGCTGAGTCGGTTTTACATCAGGACGCACCGGTGAATAGTGCGGATTACCAATAAAAAATCCAATCATTTCCATCATGTACGCAACATAAATCGGTTCGTTTCTTCCAATATTACCGCTGCGGATTGCAGCTAAAATTTCTTCGTAAGCTCTATCTTGTTCAGTATCATGAAAACGGCTGCCGTCTCTTGCCCACGGTGAAGGAGGCGGATTACCCATTCCATAAGTACCTTCAGGTTCAAAACCGTAAAATCTGTTTCTTGGAACCGTGCGCGGTCTTACATCAACTTTATAAACACGTAAAATATTATCTGTTCCGCAAGCCCACAAAAGTCCTTCATCACAAAGAGCGGGAACACCCGAACTTACTGTTTGCAATCTGTGAACAAAGCGGCGTCTGCCTTCGGCAGTGTATGCGCTGATACCACGTATTGTAACTGTATAAACACCGCGCTCGTCAAATAACATATTAGCCTGTCCGATAACAAGATTAGCGGGTCCTCTTTCTTCTGCTGCTTCGTGACTATTCCTTGTCCAAAGAACATTTCCCTGCGCATCAAGACAAAGTGTCCGTCCATCTCTTAATGTTACAGCAAACAACGCTTCCCTGCTTTCACTGGCTACTGGAGGAGCCGGAAGCGATCTAAGATTAGACCTTGAAAGTTTATTTCCAGTTGCGGCGCTGTTATTAAAAATAACTTTTTCCATTTCGCCGCCTTGATACATTAATATATAACTTTGAACACTTCCTTCATTCAAAGAAACAATCATAACAGGCTGCCTGTCCAATCTGATACGTTCTATAATACTAAATTGATTAACTTTAACAAAATCATTATTTTGAAGAACAGTCGCTACACTTCCTGTTCTGTCAAGAATCGGCTGAAAAGAAATCGGACTTCCAAGATCAATCGTCCAAAGAGCATTGCCGGATGCAGTACGGCAAGTCATTGTAGAATCAAGCGATATAAAAACTCTGCCATCCCATCCTACAACAGGTGCATAAGATATGGGTTTTCCAAGATTAAGCCGCCACAATTCACGGCCAACCCTGTTAATCGCCATGAAAACGCCATCAGTATTGCAAATATAAGTTGCAGCTTCATAAGAACGCGCAATATAAGGAACCGCTCTTCCCCTTGCATCAAAATCCCAAAGTGGAGTACCGCTCATAAAAAATGATCTGACAGTTCCGTTTTCGCCGACAAGCACAACAGAACTTGCCTGCAAATGAGGTGTTCCTCTTACTGTATCGCCGATTCTCGCTTCCCACATGGGAGCAGCGCCAACTTGAACATTGGCTACATCAACCCTTTGCTGCGCTGTCAAATTTAAAGAAGAAAAAATAATAAAGAACATTATAAACAAATAGGTTAACAGGTTGAACTTAATAATATTAAAACATTTCATAATCTCACCCTACCTGATTTTCGTAAACTGGGTAAATCCCAGAACATCAGAATGATAAACAGAAGGTCCGTCAAAATTTCTTCCGCACTGAAGCATGCCGTTTACAATTTCAAAAGCTGATCTGTCACCGTTAAAAACCAGACTTATACCTGATTGATTTACTGAAGCCTGATCCGGCAGCGTTTCTTCAAGAGATAAATGTACGCTTATAGTAGCATCAACTCTTACCTGCCGTCCGCCAATATTAATATTTCTGTTTGCAAAACCTGCATAAGTATATGTGCCGGTTCCGTATCCTTCATACCGCAATGCATTACTTTGCCTGTGTTCCCATGTATCAAATCTTTCAACCCTAACTGTTCTGTCTGTTCTGAATTCAATAATGCAGACAACAGGACCATCAGGCATTGTAATCGTAGACTGCCATGTTCCCAAAAGATAATTCGGCAAAGGTACTCTTTCAACTGCTTTAGCGCAAAACATGGGAATCGAAATGCCATTTACAGTTTGCGCTTGTTCACTGTATTGATTTAATACCTGCCCGGAGCTTACCAATGTTGTTGAAGCGGATAAAACAAAATTACCGCCCTGCCTTGAAAGCGTCCCTCTGATAATATATTCGGCTCCGGCTGAATCTGGTACAATATTGAGTGTTCCCCATGAAGTTAATTCAGTTAAAACCCTGTTTGTCATGTTTTGGGCATCCGCTGCAGTAACCCCTGCGCCTGAGGCATCAAAATTAATTACACTGACAGCCGGTATTCTTTGAGCATAAACGGCGCTCAAAGAAACAATTAAAAGAAATAATACTAACTTTATCTTTTTCATTTTTCTTCCCTTTTATTTGGCAATAGAAGCTTCAATTTCTTTTAATTCATCTTTAGAAAGTTTTCCTGTTTTTATTTGATCATGAATATAAAAGCTATATGCTTTATCATGAACTGCAATATGACTAAAAATCCAGTCTCTTAGCGTTCTTACAAAATGATTAGGTACAAATTTCTTGCCTTCATCATGTTCCTTTACAGCAGTAAGAATTTCATGTATTAAATCATCGTGTTGTTTTTTATGATTATGATAATCCGGATATTTTATCGAATGTAATAATTTTAATTCTGCATTGAAATGAAAACGCACATATTCAACCAAATGATGCATTGCATCTTTAAATGCGGTGTCCAAAGTATCTTTTTTTTCACGGCATGCGGCAAACAATTTGTTGGTCAATTCAAAAAGCTGTTTATGCTGTGTGTCTACTATTGCTATTTCTGTGGAGTATTTATCATCCCAATGAACAATTTCAGCGCCTAAGTGAATTTTATCATCAATCATATTGGTTATTATAACAGAATTTTAATAAATATTCAATTATTTTAAAAAACGCTGTATTATTTACAGATGCTTCTGCATTCAAAATAGAACCTTTTTTCGATGGAATGCCCCATGGAAAAACTTTTTCGCGGCAGCGGACCTAGACGTGCGACAGTTTCAAAAAGACCCGATTTTTGAACTGGAGGCAGCAAAATAGCGCAGCAAAGGCGGTCAGTTTTACAGGCAAGGCGGAAAAGTTCATCTTCGTCATGTATATAATCAATTAATTGAGGGTTTTCGCCGGCATATTCGTCCAAAATCGGCTGCAGGCAAGCAGTGGCAATTCCGGCGGCAGAAGTTTCGATTAAAGCATAACGATTTTCAGAAATAATACCGAAACAATTCGCCGCAGACGGATTTTTACAAAGACGGGATAATTCATTAATATTATCGATGCTGCGGTTTGAAAAACCGGGTAATTTTGACAGTAAAGATATCATCTTATCAAAACCTATATCAAAAACCAAACGGTGTATCGGTTCAAATTGAATTGCGTTATCGTAAATATTTTCAATTTCTACAAGCGCATAACGGCAGGGATGATCTAAATCCGCTCCCTTTGTGTTTTTATATTCAGTCCAAATACCTTTGGCAGCCGCAAGCGAATGGTTACCGTCGCCAACAGCAAAAAGAAAAGGAGAAGTATTTCCGTTATAACGGCTGACAGAGCGGTTAAGCAATTCATCAAGTTTTTCTGACAAAAAATTTATATCATTTTCGCTGTCTAAAAGCCAGCCTGAAATATGACCTGATTCCATCATCAAAGAAGTGCTGTATAAGGCAGCGTTTTTTTTTGCTTTTTCACCCAGTGAAAATAAAAGGTTATCAGTTTCATCATCGATCAATAATAAAACATGCGGAAGTTCAAGCGGTGCTCCGCGGCGGATATCCATACGGGGGGGAAGACGTTCAGGAACAGTACCCTCAGTGCATCGGATTAAAGGACGTGTTTCTGGCAGCCATTCATATTGTTCCAAATCGATAACAGCTACAAGACCACGCCGTTTTTTTTGATACGGTGTATCTCTTTCTATATATATAAAACCCTTATGCGGCTGCGCAAAAACACCGTCTTGCAAATACCGGTACATGGCTGAATGAATATCTTCGATTCGCTTTGCTGCATCATCATCTGATAAAAAGACCTCCGGGAAAATCATATTAAAAGTTGAAGGAGAGCCTGCAGCCGTTGTTTTTACCTTTTCCCAATAATCACGATCCTGCGTAAATTGATCGCATGCAATCACAGACCATTTTACAAGATCGCAGCCTTGTGCAGGCAGCAGAACTGTAGGTATTTGAAGTCCTAACGAATTAAGTTTATTTAAATAATTTTCCATGTGAACCATTCTATCGAATTAATTTTTTTTTATCTATATGGCGGCACGATACAATCGTTTAATTAATATCAGGTTTTAATGCTTAATTTATCAAGTATTTTCTGCCAATTTCTTTTTGTCTTTTTCTTTAAAATCATTCGATTTATTTTCCACCATCTTTTTTGAATAAGAAGTTCCCATACAGGAATTATACGATGACCGTATTCTTCAATATATTCATTTGCCGTATTGCTGTATAAAGTAATTAATTTTTTTGTCATCTCTTCTATAGACCATGATGCTGCATGTTTTTTCGCTTCTTCTGATTTTCTTTTGTATAATTCTTTATCTCCAAGCAGATCAAGTACTCTATCTGTAAATTCCTTCGCATCATTTTTAACCATAAAGCCGCCGTTATCGCCGCCCATAACCGTAAGAGTACCCATTGCGCCGATAGCAACAACAGGAGTTCCTGATACCATTGCTTCCAGTGTAACTAATCCTTGTGTATCAGTAAGTGAAGGAAACAGAAAAAGATCAGAAATTGTATAAACGAGCGCTATATCCGCGCGGTTAAAATACCCGGTAAAAACACAGTGTTCATTTATGCCTAATTTCTGCGCCTCCTCTTTATAATAATCCAAATCAGGTCCGTTACCTGCAATAAGCAAAACTACATCAGGATGTTTTAAAAGGATTTCAGGTAATATATTGATAATAAATTCTATATTTTTTTCTTTCGCTACACGCCCTGCAAAAAGAAGAATACGTTTATTTTTAAGCTGAGGGAAAATACCTTCCAGTTTCTTGCGAAAATCATCGGATTTTGTTTCATCCTGTATAAAAAGATTTATTTCGATACCTGTAGGGATCATGCAGGTTTTGGTATTTAACTTATATTTTGCGACTATTGCTTCAATTTGAGGAGTTGGAACGATGACACGGTAAGACCTTCTTAAAGTATTTTTTAGAATTCCTGTGACTAAAAACTTGATAAAACCGGCAGGAAAAAAAGGGAAATAATTCGGAGCGTATTCTTCCCACATTGTATGACGAGTATAGATAACCGGCAGATTATGGGTTCTGGCATACCAAATACCGAATTCACCAATAACCACTTCTGAATGTATATGGATAATATCAGGAAAAAATTCATCAACCTGTTTAACTACCCAATTTAATTTATGAAATTTCGCTATTCTGTCTTCTTTTGAAATACCTGAAGGTATAGAAGGAACCTTAATAATTTTAACAATGTCGGCAATTTCGGATTCTTTTTGCAAAGAAATGTTGGTATTCGTATCATCAGGATATGAAGAACAAACAATAATAACCTCATGTCCTTCATTAACAAGTGCCCGGGAAAATGAATCTACCGATACAGTTACACCATTAACCCTTGGCCAATATGAATCTGTAAACATCGCTATTTTCATAATTATATTTTCAGTGTATTTTAAATTCCTGTTAATTGCAACAAAGAAAAATATAACATGGTAAAAAAACCATATATATGTTAAACTATTTCCATGAGTGAAAACCTTGAATTAATTGAAATGTATAAACGGCTGCGGGTCACGGATGTCCGTGATGGTATGGATTGGATGGGCTATCATCATTATGGCTCTGTCGATTATAAAATTCGTCCGCTTTTCCGTCCTGAAACAAGCATAATAGGTATAGCCAGAACTGCCCGTTATGTTCCTTATGAAGGACCTGTTCCGGCTCTCCCGCCGGAAAAATACAGAGAATGGGTCAATATGTATTACAACGAGATTTGTAATGACCCATGGAATAAAGACATTCAAAGCGGCGATTTTATCTGCCTTGATGTCGCAGGAATTGATGTAGGACTTTTGGGTTCTAACAATACCCTCCATTGCAAAAAAGCGGGCGCTGTAGGTTTTATGACAAACGGCGGCGGAATCCGTGATACAGACGAATGTATAATCCAAAAAATCCATGTATGGTCTTATTTCATTTCTCAGCCGATGGATCAGGCGCGTATTCGTTTTATCGATAAAGATATTCCGATAGCCATAGGCGGCGTTGCAATTTACCCGGGTGATGTTGTAGTAGCAGACGGTGACGGCGTCATTGTTGTTCCTCGCAAAGTTGCAAAAGATGTTGCCGCATACGCATGGCAGGAAGCAAGCGCCGACAAAAAATCACGCAAGCAGCTTTACATTGATTTGGGGATGGAGCTGGACGAAACTGTTGAGTAAATTGACCCTTCAATAATTTTACTGCCGCAATTTGAACAAAAATTCATTTTCTGCCTCCTGGTATTTTTTCTTTATTTTTATTTTTACAATAAAAAATGAAAAAAAATGGGGTTGTCCGAGAAGTAATTCTTGGGCAGCCTTTTTTATGGTGAAAATTTACTAAAATTCCACACGTGTGGAATTTGGAGGAATTCAAAAAATTGGATGTCCGAATATTTGTTAATACTATG
>WQYB01000047.1 GCA_009781475.1 Treponema sp. | reverse complement strand
TATTATTACATGATGGCAGCAGAAGGCGGCACTGAATACGGTCACATGATTGTATATGCAAGAGGAGACAGCGTATGGGGTCCATTTACTGATTATGCAAAAAACCCTGTTTTAACAAACCGCAATCTTGGCGGTTATCAATTGCAGGGAATAGGTCATGGTGATTTAGTTGAAGATGATAACGGCAATTGGTGGATGTATGCTCTTGCTTTCCGCCAGATTCATCAATGGATGACGTATCATCATCTTGGCAGGGAAACATGTTTACTGCCAGTTACATTTAAAAACGGCTGGTTCACTGTCGAAGACGGCACTGCGCAATTAACAATAGAAACAGACAGGATTCCCCCAAGTGTAAAACAAGTTTTTCAAACTAATTTTACTTTTGCAAATACAGACTGGGACAAAGATTGGCAATTCCTGCGTCTGCGTCATAAAGATAATTATATTCTTGAAAAAGACTGCGTAAAAATAAAAAGCGCAAAAGATACTTTGGATACCGCAGGAGGCGGCACTCCTGCGCTTATTGCTCTTCATCAAAAAGAATTTGATATGGAATTAAAAGTCCAGGTAAAAACTATAAGCGGAGAAGCCGGCATCACAATGTACATGGACGAAAGCCATCACTACGATCTTGCTTTAATAAAAGTTAATGATTCTTATAAGGTTGTATTAAAACTTAATATCGGAGACATCAAATTTGAAAAAGCAGCTATCAATGTTTCCAAACCGCCAGTAAAATTTATAGTTAGGTCGGATTCCATTAATTATAATTTCTTTTATATTGATGAAAATAGCGGGAAAGAAATACATCTTGGCAGCGCTCAGACAAGATATCTTTCATCCGAAGTTGCCGGCGGTTTTACAGGCGTGATTTTGGGGCTTTACAGTCAAAACGGAAATGATTTTAACGAATTCAGTGAATTTGAATGTACATATACGTATTAACCTCTCGCAGAGGCGCAAAGTTGAATTAAGGATCAATTTATACTTATAAATAATATCTCATCAAAAAATTCGGAGTTGGAAACTGCCTCAGGGGGAATTATTTCTCTTTTTAAAAAACCATGAAATACTTTTGTTAATTGAACCTGCGGAGCTATTTTTTCTAATATTAAATAAATTAATTCTGTACAGTATATTTTATTTTTAATTTCTAAATTAAAATCCCAATCAAAAGGGATACCAATATATTCCATCGCCGCAGATGAAATAATTCCATTTGTTTTAATTTCATCATCAAAATAATTAAAACGATAAATGCCTATTGCTTTAGCAATTTCCAAAAATTCATCTAAACTTGTTTCGTTTACATAATCTTTGCCTTCAATAGCGCGTCCTTCGGCGTGTATTACTGTTATTTTACTGTCTGTTATACGGATTATACCAAGATGAGAAAAACGTTTGTCTTCCGGTGATATATCTTTAAAATACTGCGACCATATCCTGTCACCCAAACGGCAGATTATATCGCCGTCTTTTAAATAAACTGAAATACTATCAGCAGTAATTTTTCTTTCTTTAGGTTTTAATTGCGGTAAAAAAACTATAACCAGCAGAGCTGCCGGAATAATTATTATACCGGCAATTAATACCCAATACTTTTTTAGAAACGTCATTTATCGAAAGTTACTTTCCAATTGCCGTCTACTTTTATAAGGTCCAATTCCATATCTTCGCCGTTTTCAAATGTAAGAGTAACGCTTGCAGTATTTCCGTTAATAGTTTCTGTTGTACTTACGATTCTGCCGAATTCAGCCATGGAACCTTGAGCTTTTTCGCCGAACATTGCAATCATCTGCGCTGTTTCTTCAGTAGCTACTTTTTCCAATGCTCTTGTGTCGCCTTTTTCAACTGCTGCAACGAATTGACGAGCTGCTGTAGTCGGGCTGCCGCCGCCGCATCCAACCATGCTAAACACTAAACAAATAATGCATGAAATTAATATCACACGTTTCATAATATCCCCCTGTAATTAAACAGTTTTAAAATATATCAACCCATACAGGTTGCCTCCAATATTATTACAGCAAAACCAAATTAATTACAACCATAATCAGACAGGTAGTCAAATAAATGACCGTAATGTTATACTCATCTTATGTCAACAACAGATGATAAAAAAATTATTTATTCCATGTACAAAGTTTCTAAAAAACATGGAACAAAACAGGTATTAAAAGATATAAGCATTTCCTATTTTTACGGCGCTAAAATCGGAGTAATTGGTCTTAACGGATCAGGAAAATCAAGTCTTTTAAAAATTTTTGCAGGAGTAGATTCCGAATTTGCAGGTGATATTTCAATTAGTCCGGGATTTTCTGTCGGGTTTTTAGAGCAGGAGCCGTATCTTGAACCCGGGAAAACAGTAAAAGAAATTGTTTCCGAGGGAGCTAAAGAACTTGTCGCTCTCCTTGCAGAGTATGATAAAGTAAGCGAAGCGTTCGGAGAACCGGATGCTGATTACGATAAGCTAGGATCAAAGCAGGCTGAACTGCAGGAAAAAATTGAAGCTGCTGATGGATGGAATTTAGACAGCCGCCTTGAGCTTGCAATGGAAGCTCTGCGCTGTCCGTCGGCAGATGAAGTTGTCGATCATTTATCCGGAGGAGAGAGGCGGCGTGTTGCTCTTTGCCGTTTACTGCTGCAAAAGCCGGACATTCTTTTACTTGACGAGCCGACCAACCACCTTGATGCCGAAACTGTAGCCTGGCTTGAGCGGCACTTGCAAAACTACGCAGGTACAATTATCGCTGTTACCCACGACCGCTACTTTTTGGATAATGTTGCAGGCTGGATACTTGAACTTGATCGCGGTGAAGGCATTCCATGGAAAGGAAATTATACAGGCTGGCTTGAGCAAAAAGAAAAACGAATGGCGCAGGAAGAAAAAGGCGAAAGTGACAGGCGTAAAACTTTACAGCGCGAGCTTGAATGGATACGCATGAGTCCCAAGGGCCGCCATGCTAAAAGCAAATCACGCATTACCAACTACGAAAAACTTTATCAGGATGATGAAAGAGAACGCTCAAAAGGAGCGGCAGCAAATAATAAAATTACAATCCCTGCAGGTCCTCATCTTGGAAAACTTGTAATCGAAGCGGAAGGTCTTTCCAAATCTTTCGGGCAGCGCCTGTTATTTGACAATATGAATTTTTCAGTTCCTCCCGGAGCGTGTGTCGGTATTATAGGACCTAACGGCGCGGGAAAAACTACTTTATTTAAAATGATAACAGGATCGGAAAAACCTGATTCAGGAACTTTGCGGTTAGGTGAAAGCGTAAAAATAGGTTTTGCAGATCAGATGCGTGAAAAATTGGACAGCGAAAAAAGCGTTTGGGAGCAGCTTTCCGACGGCTTGGATTTAATTAAAATTGGATCGGGACAGGGAGCCAGAGAAGTAAACTCGCGCGCTTACTGCGCATGGTATAATTTTTCCGGAGCGGATCAGTCAAAAAAAGTGGGAGTATTAAGCGGGGGCGAGAGAAACCGTTTAAACCTTGCTATGATGTTAAAAGAAGGAGCCAATGTACTGCTTCTTGACGAACCTACAAACGACCTTGATGTTAACACATTACGCGCATTGGAAGATGCATTGGATACATTTGCCGGAGTCAGCCTTGTTATAAGCCACGACCGCTGGTTTTTGGACAGGATTGTTACGCACATACTTGCTTTTGAAGACAATGAAGTTGTCTGGTATGACGGCAATTGGTCAGAGTATGCATTATGGAGACGTGAAAAACTAGGCTCCGCTGCTGACAGCCCGCACAGATATGTTTACAGGAAGTTGGAAAGATAGTCCACGGATTAACGCGGATTTTCACGGATTAAATAATTTTTCTATAATTCTACATCTAACTGCAGGTACACAATACGCGGTTTTTTTACTGAATTATTTTCCAGCTAATTGGCGTTACAGTTCCGCCCGGTAAGCTGCCGTAACCTTGTATTTGTTCATCGGGAAAAATAACAGTAAATTCAATTATGTGTCCCTGTAATCTGCTTAGTTCATCCGCTGTTGAACGCGGAATAATATTATACGCAGTACCATTAATATCAACGATGCCGGCATAAGAAAACGGTTCATTGCCGAAAATAACAATACTTCCTGTAATTACTGCAGTGGTTTCCATACCGGCATTCTTTTTATTCTTAAATGTCTTACAGGAAATAATATTTACTGTGATAATAAAAATTAAAAGTAAAACTAATACAAAATATTTTTTCATATTTTATTTAACCATCAGAAAATACAATATATTCCGATTGCCCGGCCTGTTTAATGTTATGGAAATATCCCCGGATACATTACGCCATTCAGGAGCGTCAAACACATTTATAGAACTCTGGCGCATTGCAGGTTGTGCCGCTTTTACATTGTGAATAAACGGAGCTAAAGGAACAAAATTCCCGCCCAGATTAACACCAAAATTACTAAAACTGTGTATATCAATTCTACCTATAGTATATGGCGTTCCGTTGACTGTATGCGTAACAGTTCTGTCAAAGGAGTTAACTCCTGCGGGCATCGAACTGCCGCTGAAAACAAGAGCTTCTCCGTACCGTCTAAGAACATCGTCGAATGTTAACGAACCGCTTAAAGCGGCTGTTATTGAGACTTCATTTACAGAATTACTATCCATAATTCTTTTTAAAAGTTCCGCTCCGCCGTAGTTTCGCAGGAGGTAAGCGCCAAAAGCATATTTTGTAGCGTATGGGATAGCTGCTTCAGAAGGAGATCTATTAACCCACTCTGTTACACCTTCTTTATAATAATCAAAAAAGAAGTCAATAAACCAGAGCATCACATGACCATCGATAACAACATTTAATTTATCAGTACTATCCAGTAAATTTGAATTATTAAGAACAGGATAGCCGATTATACCTGCCATTACATCTTCCAGCATCAATGAAAGCATTTCATTATACCATGTTGCCGGTATGTATCCTCTTAATGTTTTTCTGTTAAAGTTTACCATATGCTGCAGTTCATGAACTAAAGTAGAAGCAGGGCTGTTAATATTAGGTTCTTTTACATGAGCAGCGTCCATATAAAATATTTCCGCTTTATTTGTTCTTAAACTAGCATTCACACCGGTTAACTGACTTTGATCATAATAATCTTTTGACCAAAAATAACCTGCAACACCATGACCAATATTATATACAAGAATTTGTATTTTTGGATCGCCGTCAACTCCTCCGTTTCCGCCTGGTCCTCCTCCGTATTCAAATCCAATAATATTTGTCGCAGCAGGATATATTTGATTAAATTTAACAGCAAGTTCATTTGCTTTTGCATCAGAAATAGAACCTTCCATTACCCAAATATTACAATTATTGCCAATTGCACTCAATGTTGCAGGTTTTTGAACAAAATTCCTGTTACCATAAGCAGATTCAACCCAAAAATCTCTTATAGTTCCAATAGCGGGAGGAGTAAATGAAGCAAGCGGTATTAGTTCTTCACCGGTCAACGTCCTTGAAGATGATGGTATAGGCAACGGATAATAAATTTCTTCATCTAAAGGGCGGCCTCTAACCGGAAAATTAAAACGGGGAAAGTCAGGTTCGTCAATATCAATATCATCATCATTTTCAAAATCAGAAATAAAACTCCTGGCGCTTCCTGTCTGCGAACCGGAAACTGTCGCACTGGACATATTAACCTTTACAAGATAAATATTTTTATTGGATAATTCACTAAAATTAACAATTGTTGTAGGGCCGCTGAAAACTACCGGGGTAACAGCGCCTTCAGCATAAATTTCCGTAACAGTACCGCCGCCGCTGTCATCGCAGGAAATAAATAAAAGACTGAAAGCCGTTATAATACAAAAAATAATACCAGTATTAAAATTATACTTCATATAATAATCCTTATACCTAATCCTGTAAAAGAACATTACAGGACATATATAATATAACACATTTTAGACTTGTCCGCTTAAAAATGCTGTATCTGAATCATCGATTTGCCTGCCGTATAAATGCTCAAAAAGGAAGCGGGTATCTTCGGGTTCCATATTAATAAACCTGCAGCCTAAATACCCTGCAGATTTATCTTTAAAACGGCGGACTATTTTAGCAATTACATTGATGGTGCGGTGCGGAGCTTCGATAATAACAGTCAATTCAGCATCGACCAAAAGTGTCGCAAGAAGACTTCCGCCGAGCGGACATGCTATTAAAAGCCCTGATGCGCTTATGTCCAATACCTTACCTGCGAAAGGTTCGTTTTCAATCTTGCCGTGATCAAAATAGCCGTTTTCCTTTAAAGCGAAGGCAAGCACCTTTGCGTACTGGTATACATTGTCAAGAACGCCGAAATCAAAAGGCAGGCGACCCTGTTTATTAATCCAAATATGAATATATCCGATAACATATTCATGAAATAAAATCGGAACCCAGGCATCAGAATAAATTCCGTCTTCGAATTTATGTTTTAAAAACCTTGCAATATTGTCATCAAGGAATGTAGTACCTATTCCTGTGGTTTCCAGATACCGTTTAAAAATTTCTTCTGTTACAATGCGTTTTTTCGGATAAGGATCGATTTTCGGCAAAAATCCGACAGTAGAAGGTATAAAAAGGGTTTTACCTGTTTCAGAAACAACTCTTTCTTCCATAGCTTCGGGTTTTCTGTCTTTAAAATTTATTATTTTATATCCGTCGGCAAAATTACTTAAAAGACCTGCTATCTGCTTCATTAATCCTATAAGATTTTTATGATCAAAGTTTCGCATAATATCTTCAGCTGCCATGTTTTCGTATTCCATTATTTTTGGAAATGCCAAATTATATCTGTCTCCCCTGAATGTGAAAAGAATTTTAATATCCGAAGGAGCATCAACTCTCAGGAAATTGCGATCCAGGTTTTTATAAAGAGTATCGGGAGTTTTGCAGAAGATAAGCTCGTCTTTTTGCGCAAGTACTTCGACATTAAAATCTACTACTTGCCCGCGGTAATTAAATAAAAGCGCCAATTTTGAATGATTTTTTATTTTGCCTAAAGACCTGTCAGGACGGAATACCAATTCAACTCCCGCAGGACAGTCAAGAGTAAATATATATTCGGTTCTGTCCTTTACATACATGATGGGAATTTTTTCATCGTATAAAGATTTAAGGAGAAATTCTTTTTCTATACGTCCTACAGGTGTTGCCATTATTAATAAAACCTCTCATACGGGAAATAATTACTGCGATGTGTTTCTCTGTTTTCATTATCACGGAACCTGGCTTCTTCAAGATGTAATTCATCCAGTGTCCAGTTTCCTGATATAAATCTGATATACATTTCTCCTGTAACAGCCTGATCTCTTCCGACAAATCTGATTAAAAATGATACAGTACCGTCCGGTAATTCTCTTCCGCCGCCAATTCTTATATTTAAAGGATTTACAATTCTAATTGCGGACAAGTATCTTTCACGAACGCTTGAATTAATTGACATTAAAACCGGGTTATTCATTTGCCCTGAAAGCAAAGCGTTCCCCATTAAATTGGCAAACGAAAATGCCGAAACTGAAGCTCTTCCTCTGCCCATTTCGCCGATAACAGTATCTATGGGATAAAAAGCGGATTCACCTTTAGCCGGACGAAAAAGGTCTTCGGGGATTGAACCTCGGCTACCAACCTGAGAAAAGGCAAAAGCCGGAATGAGTATTAATAAACAGCAAACAATTAATATACGCATATGAATATTATATCATTCTAGCAAAATTAGTAATTTATATCTATAATAAAGACACAAATGAATAAAACAATTGAAGCCACTTTACTGGAAGATTATACCCACCCTGTCCGGGATGTAATGTGGGGACACATTTACATGACAGTAAAACAGGCGAAGCTGCTTGAATCAAAACCATTTGCACGTTTAAACAGGATAATGCAGCTTGGTCCTGTATACCTGGTCTATCCGGGCGCTACTCATACAAGAGCGAGCCATTCTATCGGCGTATATCATTTAGGCAGAAGGTTATTACAAAACCTGGCTGAAAGGGGTGCATCTGCCTGGCTTACTCCTACGGGTGTTAAATCCTTCCTTGCAGCTTGCCTCCTCCATGATCTTGGTCATTTTCCCTATACTCATTCTTTAAAAGAGCTATCCCTTTCTTCCCACGAAAAACTTTCCGGCGAAATTATATTAAAAGAACCTTTTAAAAGCCTGGTTGGAGCGGCAGGAGCAGACCCTGAATTAACAGCGGCAATTGTTGATAAGGAAATTAATATACAAAGCGATGAAATGCTTTTTTACAGAAAGCTGCTTTCAGGCGCACTTGACCCCGATAAACTCGATTATTTAAACAGGGATGCGCGTTATTGCGGTGTTCCTTACGGAGCGCAGGATGTTGATTTTATAATGTCGAGGTTATTTCCTGATAAACAGCGGGGAGCAGATATAGATTCAAAATTGATCCCGAATGTTGAATCTATATTATTCTCAAAATATCTTATGTACCGCACTGTATATTGGCATCGCCAGGTGCGAGCCGCTACAGCGATGGTAAAAAAAGCTCTTATAAGCGGTCTTGAATCCGGGCAAATAACAGGCGAAGACCTTTATAATCTTGATGATACAAGCCTTTTTACGATGCTCAAAGAAAAAACCGGCTGTGCAGGTTCACTTGTAGAATCCGTACTCGAAGGCAGAATTTACACTACAGCGGCGGAAATTTCCCCCGAACTTTCCTGTGAAAAGACTGTTTGGCAAAGCCAGGTAAAAACCTGTAAAGGCAGCTGCCCTGTAACAATAGACATAACGGATATCAGAAAAATCGGCAATCGTGCGCAATTTGAGGAAAAACTGGCAGAACAGCTGCGAGGTATAGGTCTTGAAATAAAAGGTGAAGATATAATTATCGATATACCTGAACCTGTATCCTTTGAAACTGGCTTGTATGTTATCGATGAAAATCGATCTTTTAGCGATAGTTCCAGCGCTTTTAAGCCCCAAACTGTAAATGCTTTTGTTCAAACATTATACACAATAAGGATATATATAAATCAAAAATTTAAAGAAACTACAAGGGAACCTCGAAAACCTCTTTTTAGAGGTTCCCTCAGATAACAAGTTAATGCTTTTTGAGGCTAAAAGCCTCAAAAAATGATATAATTAAATTAATCTCTAAAAACTTTTAAGTTTTTAGAGATTACCATAAAGACATTTACACAAATCTGTAGTATACTTTACATGTAACCAATATAGGGGGATATATGGACATTCATAACACAAACGAAGACATCGTTTTTAGTGCGGTACAGAAAATATTTGATGAAATACAAAATAGCGGCAATCCGGAAAAGTATTGTCTTTGTTACCAATGCCGTATAGACACTGTTTGTTATACATTAAACCGTATAGAACCGAATTATATTGTGTCAAACCGCGGTTTTACCCGAATCGATCAAACAGGCATGAAGCATCAGCAAATTGAAGCGGATATTACCACTTTAATTTATAAAGGTCTGCGTCTTGTAAATCACAATTTACGCCCCACAGCTCCTCATGACGGTTCTTCTACTCCTACTGTAAGGGCAAACCATCCCATGTTCGATATTCCTACCATAGCCGGACGTATTTTTAACGGTGAAAGTTTTGAACCTGTAACAGGACTTGAAGTATTTTTATATTACGAGGGAGAACCTGTTGCCATGAGAAACAATAACTGGCAAAACCCATTTATGATGGTTTCAAGTACACCCGGAGCATTCAGTTTCTGGCCTGCGCCTATAACTGCAGATTCACCTGACACTACAAAAGAATTTATATTTTCCGTAAAAATAAATTCACCTGATTTTGAACCTTTAAATCACTTTTTTAACATTACTGCAATAAGTAAATTTCATAACCCGCAATCTTATGCTTTAAACCGCACATATAAACTGCCGGATTTATATATTTTCCCGCCGGGTGATGGTGAATTGAACGGATAGTAAATGCCAATATCAAACAAATTTACCGGATCTGATATTGAGATTGCGCAATCTATATACCCCGAAAAAGCTCTTTTGATAAAAGATATTGCACAAAAAGCGGATATTAGCGAAGAACATATCGAGTATTACGGAAATTATAAAGCTAAAGTTAATTATAATTTTCTGGAAAAAAGTAAAGATAAAAAAGACGGTAAATTAATTTTAGTAACAGCCATTAATCCCACACCGGCAGGAGAAGGTAAAACCACTACTACTGTAGGAGTGGCGGACAGTCTTTCATTAATCGGAAAAAAAACAATGGTCGCTTTAAGAGAACCTTCTTTAGGTCCAATATTCGGTGTTAAAGGCGGAGCGGCAGGCGGCGGCTGGGCTCAGGTAATTCCGATGGAAGATATAAACCTTCACTTTACAGGTGATTTTCATGCTATAGGAGCCGCCAACAATCTGTTAGCTGCCATGATAGATAATCATATTTATCAGGGTAATAAATTAAATATCGATCCGCGTAAAATTACCTGGCGGCGATGCATGGATATGAATGACCGCCAGCTTCGGTTTATTAACGACGGGCTTGGCGGAAAAGCAAACGGATCTCCGCGTGAAGACGGATTTGACATAACGGCAGCATCCGAGATAATGGCAATACTTTGCCTTGCGTCAGGAATTGACGATCTTAAAAAAAGACTTGGAAATATAATAATCGGTTATACTTACGGAAAACAAGCAGAAGAGCAGCCTGTTACTTCTTCGCAGCTTAACGCGCAAGGCGCTATGGCGGCGGTTTTAAAAGACGCATTAAAACCAAATCTTGTACAAACATTAGAAGGCACTCCTGCTTTTATTCACGGCGGACCTTTTGCCAATATCGCTCACGGCTGTAATTCAATTATTGCTACCCGCCTTGCACTTAAATGCGCTGATTATGTTGTTACAGAAGCAGGTTTTGGCGCTGATTTAGGAGCGCAAAAATTCCTTGACATTAAATGCCGTTTTGCAGACTTGAAACCTTCAGCTGTTATAATTGTAGCTACCATCCGCGCTTTAAAATCTCACGGCGGAGTAAAAAAAGCAGAACTTGAAAATGAAAATTTATCTGCTCTTGAAAAAGGTATGCCAAACCTTTTGCAGCACGTAGAAAATATTACTCAAGTTTATAAATTGCCTGCGGTTGTTGCAATTAACGCCTTCCCTAAAGACACCAAAGCAGAACTTGAACTTGTAGAAAAAAAATGCAAACAAGCCGGTGTAAATGCTGCTGTATCCGAAGTTTGGTCAAAAGGCGGCGAAGGCGGCAAAGACCTTGCGCATGAAGTAGTCCGCTTGTGCGAACAGCCCAATAATTTTGAATTTTCTTACGATGTTAATTTATCTATTACAGAAAAAATTGAAACCATCGCAAAAAAAATATACCGCGCAGAAAGCGTAGTAATTTTAAATAACGCTCAAAAACAAATTAACCAAATCGAAAAAATGGGGCTTTCAAAAATTCCAATCTGCATGGCGAAAACCCAATACAGTTTTTCTGACGACGCCTCCCTTCTTGGCGCGCCAAATGGATGGCACTTAACTGTAAGGGATGTAAAAATATCTGCGGGAGCCGGTTTTATCGTTGTCTTTACAGGAGAAATAATGACAATGCCGGGACTGCCTCCTGTACCATCCGCAGAAAAAATTGATATCGATAGTGCCGGAAAAATTTCGGGGCTTTTTTAGTATTTTTATTTATAGAGGTGATTTTTGATAAACGCAGAATCTTTAACATTACTTTTAGGAAAATATTTCCCTTATATAGAATTTTTTAGAAAAACTGATATAAATGATTTGGATATTCTGCGTTATGTTCACGATACTAAGGATGGCTGGACTCTTGATTTAAAATCAATGTCAAAAAATGAAAATTTTAGCCATCTTTTTCATAATGACTTTTCCATAATATGGGATGAAGCAGCTGCCATTGATAAAAGTAACCATTCAGATGTTATTAAATATTGTATCGATTTTGAAAATGATAAATATTTAAAGGAATTTTCTAAAATGTATAGAAATAATATAGAAAAATATATCATTACAAATAAGTTTTTAGATGATCTTGATTATTATGATTGCAAACCTGTATGGAAGGAATGGGATTTTTCCATACTTGTATTACATAAACCACATACGATTTATAAAGCTTTCTATTTTTATGCTCATAAATTATATACATTAATGGGATTTGGAATTCATAATAATAATTCCAAACATGATATAGAAAAATTACTATTTTCAGGAAATACACTTCTTGATGAAACTATAAAAGAAAAGATTCCGGAAGTTTCGTCTTTAAATATAAACAGACAAATAAAGTTTTATAAATTAAAACAAGAAGTTTTAGAAAGCGTACCAACGGGACAATCAGTTTATAATCCTACTAAAATTGATATATATATGGAACAATTAAAGGGGCAATTGCCGAATATATATAAAAAAGATTCTGATGATATAAATGAACTGGAAAGAGGAAATTATATAATTGTTGATTATGACATGAAATTATTTAATCCTGCAGAAAAAGCAACCATTAACAACCATATAATAAAAATTGGAAAATATATAGATTTTAATAAATTAAATGAACTGGAAATAAACGGAACATATCGCGAAAAAATAAACTTTCTTTACGACACCGTAATGAAAGAACAATTTCATATGTATTATTCTGATCGTGAACGTGAAATAATTGACGGATTATATAAAAAACATCTGGTTCATGGCTCTATGGATGATTCCAAATCAAAAAATGGCGAAGAAGGGCTTAGCGTCCATGAATATATTAGTGAAAACAAATATCTTCTGATTGACGAACATTTAACCTGGACTAGTTTTTTTGAAAATGTTTTTAAATTGGAATTTAGCAAATCACAAATGGAATATTTTTTGGAATGTATTCCTGATCATTTTAACAGATATCCGTTTTCTTATAAAAATGATTCTAAAGACCTTGAAATGTCAAAATATTCAGAAAATATACTTTTTTCTATATTTTGCAAGATTTTAGATATTACAGAAGATAAAGAAATAAAAAAACATTTTCTTTATTTAATCCGTGAAACAGTTAATAATATAAATATTGCCAGAACTGAAATTGGATTAAGGAGCAGTTAATGAAAACACAACACATTGAAAATATCCGAAAACAATTTGGGGTTACTCTTTCTACAATGTCACAATTTAATAGATGTCATAAAGATGAAATTAATAATATCAATGATATATTTTACAAAAAAAATGAAAACGAAAAAAAACTCGCCATGTTATATTTACTTTCATCAGGTAAAGAAGATGAAGCCGTCAAAACATTTTGCGAAAAAACAAATCTAAAAGACCCAAAAACATTTTTTGAACAATTTAAAGTATTATTAATTACTGCAATGATTTATAACCCATATTTTTATACAATGGCTGTTAACTACAGAGGGCTTGTAAATGCAGGTCTTACTATTGGAGAAGCTGAAAAAAGTATACAAAAACAAACACGCCTTGAAAATAAAACAATAAAAAATGAAATAATTAAAACCAGGTTTTTTTATCGTCCGTCCAAAAAAAACGCTGTAATACAATATAAAAGCGCTGATGGTACTGGTTATAATCCGGAGCAGTTTAGTATACATATTATTGAAGAAATAAATAAAAAATACAGTGGAGAAGTTACCTTTTTAGGAAACAGAAAGAACTTAATACTTGAATTAAGAATTCAATTTTTTGATAAAAAAACAGGAAAACCTGTAGAAATACTTCCTTTTAATAATATTAAAATTAAGTTATTATTAGGTTCAGAAAAAAGTGAAAAAACCATTGTATTAAACCAGGTTATGAATTTATCAACACTTCGTTCAGAAACTGAGATGATAAATTTTATTGATGGTTTGGAGCTGCACAGTATAACAGCCAACGAGGAATAATTCTTAAATATGTATGACTTATTTGTTCCTGTAATTGAAGGAAAAGAAAATGCGCAACTTCACAGAATATCGTTCAAGCTTGAACTTGATAATAAAAGCGATCATTGGAATACACCGCCTATAATAACTGGAGCAAAGTTTAAACCTACATTCAGAAATATCGAAAATTATTTTACAAGTATGTATAAAGATGCAAATTCCGCATCTGTTTATTTTTCTCAGGAAGAAAACGGCAAACCTTCTTTGAATCTTACAGATTCAACCATGTCTGTAATGCTTGGTATTTTTCTTTGTGCTGCCGCTTCTAAAATAACAGGATGGAAAATAAAAGACAGCTGGCAGTCAATAACCGCTACAGGTACATTTGAGGAACCTGATTTCAGACAAGAGTTTAACGGCATTTTAAATCTTGAAGCAATAAGCGAACCAAAAGAAAAATTGAAAGCTTTTGAAAAATATGCAAATGATAAAAAAAACATCCGTGATAACGGCAAGAAACATCTTTTTATTTATATTAACGAAGACAGCTCATTAACATACGAAAATGATATTATTCATGTAAAATCATTTTCTTCTTTAGATAATACATTATTTGATATTCTGGATTTTGTATTTGAGCTTCCTGTATTACCAGTCATGATTTTAGAGAAAAAACAAGAAAAGTACTTTGATGAATTTAAAGAAAATTCAGATTATGTAATTAAACAAAATATTAATATTTCTGATATTTTTAATAAAATAAATAAAAATGATGAATATAAATACAAACATATTTATATTCACGATCAGGATAATAACGGCAAGTTCTTTGCCTTTTTATTTGCACGTTACATGGTTTGGAACAGAAAAATATATGCTCCCATCTGGATAAAAATAGATTCCAAACCGCAAACTGATGATGAAAATATAATACCAACTGAAATTCAAGATAAATTATTCTTATCTTTATTTACAAAAGAGAAAAAAGAAAAAAATGTATCCAACTGTCTTTCCATATTCAATGAAAAACCATTTTTATTAATTCTTGATAATATACCTGACGATATAAACTCACTTAATGTTTTTATTTCCAGAATAGAAATATTTTGTAAAAATATAAATAAAAAAAGTATGGTCATTTTTATTGGAAAAAATAATTATGACAGTAAAAAAAGTAAATTTATAAAACCATTTTTTAATCAGCCGGAAAAAGACAATAAAAGAAAAGAAATAATTATTACAAAACCAGTAAAAGTCTCTAAACCTTCCAAACCAGCCGTATCTTTATTTAAATTTCCAATATTTACAGGTAATTTAAAACGCAAGATTTTAATTGGAAGCAGTTTAATAATCGGAATTATTTTAATATTTTCATTAATATCTCTTATTGGAATTGGAAAGTCTCCAAATATCAACAATAGTGAAGAAGTATTTTTCGAAATGTTAATACCTGAAGGATTAGAATATGAAATAATAGATGAAAAGTATGTAACAATAACAGGGTATACCGGAGAAGATATTAATCTTATTATTCCTGCATTTATCCGGAGCTTACCTGTTAGAACAATCGGAAGAAGAGCATTTGCAGATAATGATGTAATTAAAAATGTAATAATCCCGTCAACAGTAACAACTATTGGAAACCAAGCATTTGTATATTGTGATGCACTTGAAATTATTAATATTCCGGAATCAGTAACTAAAATAGAAAATTTTGCTTTTACAGCCTGTAATAATTTAAAATATATTAATGTACATTTAAATAACAAATATTATAAAAGTATAAACGGAGTATTATTTAACAAAGATGCCGGAGTTTTATTATCTTATCCTGCCGGGAAAACAGAAGAAGAGTATAAAATTCCATCAACAGTAATTAATATTGGAAGAGCCGCATTCGTAGAGTCCACAAATTTAAAAAAAATATATATACCGTCATCGGTTAAAATAATTTCACAATCAGCATTTTATTATAGTGATAATTTAGAAAATATTTATATTCCTTTATCAGTTGTATATATTGGAATTAATGCATTTTATGGTTGTTCCGGAATTACTAGTGTAAATATTCCATCATCTGTAACAGTCATAGATAATAGAGCATTTGATAACTGTACAAGCCTTGAAAACATACATATCCCATCGTCAGTAACTTATATTGGTGAATATGCTTTTAGAAATTGTAATAGTTTAAAAAATGTTATTATAGAAGCTTCTATAAATACTTTAAAAGAAGCCGTTTTTGCACATTGTAAAAGTCTTGAAGAAATAACTATCCCATCAACTGTAAAAATAATAGAAAAGTGGGCTTTTAATGTATCAGGTCTTAAAAGCATAATTATTCCGGCATCTGTAAATAAAATAGGAGTTAATGCATTTTCACATTGTTATAACCTGGAAAGTGCAGATATACCGGCAACAGTTGCTGTAATTGAAGATTTCGCATTTGCAAATACCAGTTTATCAAGAGTAACAATTTCCAGAAATACGATATTAGGAACAAATGTTTTCGATTCAAGAGTAAGAATACAGTATTATGAACAGGAATCAAGACCTACGCAAGTTTCCGGTAATATTCCGGATATAATTCTTGTTCCATCTAATGAGTATTTTACTGTCAGAATGGAACCTATTACATTAGAAAGAATTGTTAGATTACCATTAACAGCTGTTTCGAATAATGATGAACAGCTTGAAGTAATTAGTAAACAACAAATACAACCAATACAAAGAACACAATACACTCATGGTGATTTTACTTATGAAATATTAAATAATATTACTAATAATATTGCAATAACGCGTTATACAGGTGATGATAAAAATGTAGTTATTCCTTTAAATATTAATTCAAGTCCAAATATTATTGGCTCAAGAAGAGTCACTTCCATTAGAGAAGGCGCTTTTAGGGGCAATAATAACCTAGAAAACGTATCCATACCATTATCATTAACTTCCATTGGAAATTTTGCTTTTTCTGACTGTATTAATCTTGAAAATGTTAATATTCCATCATCAGTTTTAACTATCGGAACAGGAGCATTTTCTAATTGCCCGAAATTGACAGCTATTACAATTTCTCGTAATACAATAGTTGGAAGCGGAGCGTTTGATCCAGGAGTAGAGATACGATATTATGATTAAATATTTTTATTATTTCAAGAAAAAAAGAGCTCTTTTTTCATACTATAAATGTAAGAAACAATGTTTTTGGAGGGTTATATGGTAAAGTATAATATTTTCTTTAAAATATTGTTATTTTTAATTTTATTAAAAGGAGTTATAAAATGAAATATAATAAAAATATTGATGTAGGTATAACAATATTCTCAATTTTATTCTCTTTATTTTTGTTGATATTTCAATATTTTCTTTGGGGTATACATTTGTCAAAATCTAAAATAGTATTTATTATTATTTCTTTTATTTTATTTGGTCTTACCATTTTAATAATAAAATTATTTTTTAGTTATATTTTTTGTATGATTGGAATATTTCCAATGGATGAGGATATAAAAAACAGACCTAAAATTGATATTTTATTTATATTCATTGGTTTTATTGTATTTATACATTTTATATTTTCATTTATTTTTATTATTAATAATAATAATGATTATAAATATATACTAAAATTTGATGGGGTTGAAATAATAAATTATACTGGTATTTATGAAGAAATTACTATCCCGGAAAAATATTTATTTTTTAATGTAGTCTCAATAAGAAATGGAGCACTAAACAGTAATAATGAATTATCAAAAATAACATTTCCAAAAACTCTAAAAAGAGTAGGTGGAACTTCAATATATTATTCCCCATTATTGATATTTAACAGTAAGGTAAATATTCCACAAAAAAGATTATTTGAACGCAAACAAAGGGATCAATTTAATTATTATTCTGAATATATTGGAATGGAACCGATTAATCAAAATATAAAATATTATGTGGAAAACTGGGAAAAATATTCAAGTTTTTATGGAGAATTAATAGAATAAAAAATAATCTTACACTTGACACTTTACTTAACAGTCGTTATGTGCCATATTTTAATTTTTATATATTGACAATTGATTGAATAAATGTATATAATATATAAAGGAGATAATTTATGCTGAAATATTTCGAAAATATAATAAAATCTCTTAAACAAAAAAAACATATTGAAAAAGAACAATTATTCAATTTTATTATTCATAAAAATGAAGTATATATCACTAATGTAAAAAATAATATTAAAAGCAAAATAACATCACTGATTATACCAAGAGAAATTAATGAAATACCAGTAACCACAATTGTAAAAAGAGCATTTGAAGGTTGCGTAAATTTAAAAAATATAGATTTACCTGAATCAATTGTAGAAATAGGTGAATCTTCTTTTTGTGATTGTAAAAGTTTAGAAGAAATAATTATTCCAAAATCAGTTAAAAAAATTGAAAATCATTTATTTTTAAATTGCGTAAATTTAAAAAATATTGATTTACCTGAATCGGTTGTAGAAATAGGTGAATCTTCTTTTAGAGGTTGTAAAAGTCTAGAAGAAATAATAATTCCTAAAATGGTAAAAAGCATTGGAGGTTATAGTGCATTCGCCAATTGCAGTAGTTTAAAAAAAATCATTATACCTGAATCGGTTACTTATCTAGGTCCATATATATTTGAATATTGCACTGCCTTAGAAGAAATATCAATTCCTGAATCAGTTATTTCTATTGGTGAATCTCCTTTTAAAGGTTGTTGCAATTTAAAAGAAATAACAATTCCTAAATCGGTTACACAAATTGGAGTACACCCAAAATATTTATATAATTTTGGAAGGGATATATTTATTGGATGTAAAAACTTAAGAAAAATTACTATCTTGGCGTCTATAACAGATATATGGAATGATGCATTTGTAGGTTGTAATAGTTTGGAAGAAATTTCAATTCCTGAATCAGTTACTTTTATTGGTGATAATTTATTTGGAAATTGTAATAGTTTAAAAAATATTATGATTAGTGATTCAAATCTAAAATATAAAAGTATTGATGGTGTGTTATTTGATAAAGATTTAAAAACAATAATTGCATATCCAAATGCGAAAAATCATATTTATTCTATACCATCTTCAGTTAATTCTATTGGAATTAGTGCATTCAGTAGTTGCATAAATTTGGAAAAAATAACCATTCCAAATTCCGTAACTTCAATTAATAACATGGCATTCTTTGGTTGTAAAAATTTAACAAAAATAATAATTTCTTCATCTATTACAACTATAGGAGATTATGCATTCATGCATTGTAGTAATTTAGAGGAAATAATAATTCCTTCATCTGTTAAAACTATAGGAATTCATGCATTTAATCATTGTAGTAAACTAAAAGAAATTACAATTCCTACATCTGTTAATTATATTGGTGAAGGGGCATTTTATTTATGCGATAACTTGTCAAAAATTAAATGTTCAAGAAAAACAAAAGTATCTCAATTTGGAAATATTTTAATTGAATTCTTTGATTAAAAAATATATATGAGTATTTAATCTTCATATAACACACGATTAGCGCATCACCGCCAGAGAGTGGCTCGAATTCATGTTTTACTAGATCGATCACTGCGCTTGCTCCCACATAAAATCTCTAGATTATAAAAAAAATATTCCCTTTTTTCATACTATATATTTAAGAAACAATGATTTATGGAGAGAAATAAGAAAAAGTTTATTTACTTATTTTGAAAATTATTATATAATTAAAAGAGGAGAAATCTATATAATGAAAAAACTTACACTCGTTTTTATATTATTTTTAAGTATCTTATATTTTTCTTGTGAAAATCAATCATTAAAAATATATATTCTTGGTTATGATGGAGGTAACGCAGTATATTGGCTAAATGATAAAAAAAATATATTAACTAATACAGGTTATGATTCTCAAGCAAAAGCAATTTATGTTTCTGGAAACAAAGTAATTATTGTAGGACAAGATGACTTTCCAAATAATGCTGTATATTGGGAAAATGGCAAACAAGTAATTTTATCTAAAATAAATAAACATGCAGTAGCAACTGGGATCGCAGTTTTAGGTTCAGATGTTTATATTTCTGGACATGATGGAAGTTATGAAGGTGAATGGAATGCTGTATATTGGCATAATGGTAATCAACATATATTACCAAGTATAAATATTAATTCAAGAGCTTATGCAATTGCAATATTTAATTCTGATATATTTATTGTTGGATATGATGGTGATGATGCAGTATTTTGGAAAAATGGGCAACAAGTAGTATTACCTAAAACAGGAAGAGAAGCAATAGCAAGGACAATTTCTGTTTCAAATTCTGGTGTGTATATAGCTGGACAAGATGGAATGACAGATAATTGGGATGCAGTATACTGGCATAATAGTGAACAAACTATATTACCTAGAGCAAGTGAAAGAGCATGGGCAGAGTCAATATTTATTTCAGATACAGATATTTATATTGCTGGATTTGATAGCGGTGCTGTATATTGGCATAACGAAGAACAGGTTATTTTATCTACATCAAGTGTAGGTGGAATTGCCAGTGCAATTGCTGTTAATAACTCTGATATATATATTGCCGGTGGATTGTTTAGAGAAACTTACGAATTTGATTCTGTATATTGGTATAATAGAAAACTAATTTTATTACCAAGAATAAGTGAAGGATATATAAACAATATTCTAATAGTTCCTTAAAATATTATTATTTATTCAAAGGAGATATAAAAATGAATCAAGAAAAACTTTTTAATATTGATTTTAATATTCCAGTATTAAATAATATTTTAATTAAAGGTGAAGCTTTTGCAATAGAAGGTGATTATATTTACTACTGTTGTAGTGATGATGAAAAACTATATAAAATACGAAATGATGGCACAGAAAAACAAAGTATTTATAATGGAATTTGTCAATATATCAATGTATTAGGTGACTGGATTTATTTTACCAATGATGATGATATTTTATATAAAATGAATACAAATGGTAAAGAAAAACAAATATTAAATAATGAAATTTGTTGGGATATAAATGTAAATGGTGATTGGGTTTACTATATTAAATGGGATGGTCAGCACATCATACGAGATTGTGGTATGCTTTATAAAATACAGACAGATGGAACAAAAAAACAAAAAATAATTTATGATATTTGTAAATCTATTAATGTATTAGATAATTTTGTTTATTATACTAATTGGAATAACGGAGCAAAACTTTACAGGGTAACAGTAGATGGAACAGAAAATCAAAAACTTAATGATGATATGTCTCATTGTGTCAAAGTAGTAAATAACTGGGTATATTATATGAATTGTAATGAACAACAAAAGATATACAAAATTCATTTGGACGGAACAGAAAGACAAAAACTTAACAATGATACATGTTATTCAATAAATATTATTGGGGATTGGGTGTATTATATTAAAAGCAATGGGGAACTCTACAAAATGAGAACAGATGGAACAAATAACCAACCTATTGAAAATATAGAAACAGAAAAAGAATTTAAAGATAGAGTTTTAGAAAATGGTGATTGGATTTGCTGTGAATGTAAAGCACTGAATGGTTGGAATAAAAAAAATTGTATAAAATGTGGAAAAATACTAGAAATAGAAAAATAGTGCTTTCTTTTTCATACTATGTATATTATATTTAGGGAACCTCTAAAAACTCAAGAAACTATAGCATAAATTAATAAAACGTTATACGCTTAAAGAATGAAACAGAAAGGCTTTTTTGATGAAGAAGATTGCTTAAAAAAGTTAAGCG
>WQYB01000046.1 GCA_009781475.1 Treponema sp. | reverse complement strand
CTAATGCAACAAAAAATGAATAAAATATTCTGTTTGTTGACAATTTTATTTTTGTAATATAAATTTTAATTAAATAATTGGAGTTATGGAAGAAAAATTTTAGTTTTTAGAGGTTCCCATAATTAATCGCATAAGATTGTGCAATATTTCCAAGTGAATTTGAAGTTGCGCCGCCTGTAATTCTACTAACCCAAATATAACGCTGTTTAACAAAACGTTCTAATTCATCATCTTTCCCTATAAGACCACCAATTATACATTTTTCCATAATTTCTATTGGTAGATTCCCTTCAATGGCTTGGCCACCATACAGGATAAGGTTAATCACATCTTCCATTACAGGCAATAATCCTATTTCGGAAGATAGTCCTTTACCATCTACCCTTAATGTGGTATTATCCCAATTTTTTTTGTCAGTTATAGTTTGAAAACAATATGTATATTCACTTTCATTCCATAAAAATTTTATTGAATGTGAAGGAAAAAAGATCGACATTTCTTTCTTCAGTCTTTTTAATCTTTCTCCACCAATATCAGATAATACCATTAAATGTTTTAAGAAAATATTTGCAGAAAAAGTAGATGTCTGCAATGCAGGTTTCCATGAAAAGGGATTTGCATTTGCTATTTTTAACAAGCTTATAAATTTTTCTTGAGTATGTAATAACTTGGGGATAATACTAATTTCTCGTTCTAAATTAGCAATATTTTCAGGCCAAAATTTGTACGAATTATTGGCTAAGTCTTCTACATCACGCATTTAATAATAATATCAGATTAATCAAGTATATACAAGATTTCAAAATAAAAATTATTAAATACCCTCAAACATCACTTAACACACGATTAACGTTAAGAAGTTGCTTTCGCAACTTCAAAAACCATCGAACTTTGGCTCACGGGCAGCTCAGGTACAAAAAAACACAGTCGGCGCGAGTGCCTTTGTGCGGTTTTATCTCTGCCACAGTTTGTCAACCCTGCAAAACTCAAAGCTTCGCATTAGCGGTTTCGTATATTCGGATTACCAAACGGTCATAAACAACCAGAATGTTATATGCTATATTTCGATAATTTTATTAAAAAAGGTTTACAAATATATTGCACCTTATCTTTCAGCGACCCGCTTCGGCAATGTTTGATAACTTTGCAAAAGATGACTTAATTATGAATATTTACAAATTAAGAATTTTGTGATATTATAAGATTATGAATAATCAAATACATTTTTTAGGTATTGATAAAGAAATATATGAGAAAAATGAGTATCTAACTCAGCAACTCATTACATATATAGGAAATAAACGCTCTTTATTAGGATTTATTGATAACGGAATAAGAAAAGTTCAAAATAAATTACATAAAAACAAATTAAAAATGTTCGATGTATTCAGCGGTTCTGGAATTGTTGCCAGATATTTTAAGCAATTTTCGGATTTATTAATTACAAATGATTTAGAAAATTATTCTTATGTTAGCAATCAATGTTATTTATCAAATGAGGATGAAATAGACTTTTTATCTTTACGTGAATACTACCAGGAATTAATTGCTAAATCAAATAATGAATTACGCAAAGGAATCATTTCAGAATTATACGCTCCAAAAAATGATAAAAATATTAAATCAGATGAAAGAGTATTTTATACAAATAGAAACGCAATGTTTATAGACACTGTCAGGCAATTAATAGATAAAATACCAAAAAATGATCAAAAATATTTTTTAGCGCCTTTATTATCAGAAGCATCAATACACGCAAATACATCAGGTGTATTTAAAGGTTTTTATAAAAACAAGGAAACAGGTATAGGACAATTTGGCGGGAAAAATCAAGACGCTCTAATTAGAATTACAGGTGATATTAAATTGCCATTTCCAATATTTAGTAATTTTAATTGTGATACAATCATTTGCAATGATGATTCGAATGAAATAATCAAAACATTACCAGAAGTCGATATAGCATATCTGGATCCTCCTTATAATCAACATCCTTACGGTTCTAATTATTTTATGTTAAATTTAATTTTAGATTATAAATATCCGGAAAATACCAGTAAGATTTCCGGTATACCGGAAGATTGGAATCGTTCAGCATATAACAAGAGTAATTTCGCATTAAACGCATTGACATATCTTGTAGAAAATATTAAGTCAAAATATGTTTTAATTTCCTTTAATTCTGAAGGTTTTATTAAAATTGATGAAATGAAAAAAATGTTAATGAAATATGGAAAACTTGAAGTTTTAGAAACAAAATATAATACATTTAAAGGCAGCAGAAATTTAAATAATCGAGAAATTCATGTAAGAGAATATTTATATTTACTGGAAAAGTAGTAAGGATATAACAGATTTACCGCCCAAAAAGGCGGCTTGGGGTTTTATCTGGCTAGGTCGGATGGTTTAAACTAATAAAAACATGAATGTATGTTAAAAAATAGATAATTTATATTGACAAATATTTAAATATTGAATATTATTTGTATTACAAGGAGAAAAATGTTTAAAAATATACTTTTATTTTCCATAATATTTGGTCTTTTTATTTCTTGTAATTCGCAAAATAATGTATCAAAAAAAGATGTAGATGCATTTATGGAAGGTTATTTTGAAAAAGTAAAGCAAAATAACTTTTACTTAATTGAATCATATTATTCTGATGAATTTTATAAAACTACTGATAAAAATAATTGGGAGGATTTATATAGTAAAATTCATTTGGCTCTAGGAAAATTAATTTCAATTGAATTGGAATCATGGAATATTCAATCTACAATAAGTACTTCTGGTTCAGGAAGAAGTTTTACATTTGTATATAATAATACGTATGAAAATGGAAAAGCAAAAGAAACTATAAATATATTTGTTCCAAGGGGTTCAGATGATATTAAAATAATTGGACATAATTATAACTCCAATGTATTTTTAATATTTTAAAATGTCAAAATAACTTGACAAAATTATGAAATAATGGTTTATAATTCATTATGGAAAATATAAAAGCTACCGGTTTTAAAAAACATTTGCCGAACATTGCGACTATCGTTCGTCTTTTAGGTTCTTTTTCGCTTCTATTCCTGATGGATTTTGTGAAAAATATAGGACCATTCATGGCAGTTCCGTGGATTTGGTTAATAGTATACACTTTTTTGGTTTGTACGGATTCGATTGATGGTATTCTTGCCAGAAAATTAAATGCAAAAAGCGATCTGGGCGCTTTTTTGGACGCATTCAGTGATACGGTACTACTTGTAATTGCTGCAGCGACTGTCTTTGTCGTTTTTGCTTCAGATAGCCTTACAGATTTTCAAACATGGCTTTATATCGGTTTATTAATTTTTTGCACACTTAATAAGTTAAGCATGAATATTTATGCAAAGGTGTTCTTTGGTGTTGCCAATATGCTGCATTCATATCCGCAGAAAGCTTTTGCTGTAGGTTGCTATTTGGGAGTAGGGTTTTGGGCATTCCTTCGTGATGTTCCATGGTGGTCAGTAGCTATCCTTATGTTTATAAATATTTATGCCGCTGTTGATGAAATTGTTTATTGTGCCCGAGCTGCAAATTATGATGTTAATTTTAAAGGACATTTATTTCAAAAATATGAGATAAGAAAAAAATAAAATCAACTTTTCAAAATCGAAGTATATTTTTTACGCTTTTGTTTCCATATTTCTTTATCCTGCGATATGTAAGTTTCAACATCGGAAATTTGCTTTCGTCCTTCGTCTGTGTTTTTAATAGTACCGGCGCAAATTAATTGAATCATAATATTGCCAAGTGCTGTAGCTTCTACAGGACCTGCAATTACATTTTTACCTGTAGCATTTGCAGTGTATTGCATTAGATTTTTATCCTGTGTGCCGCCGCCGATTATATTGATGACAGGAAAATGTTTACCGGTAATTTGTTCAAGCTGCCTTATGCGAAGATCATAACTTAAAGCAAGGCTTTCAAGAATACATTGAGCAATGTCAGTTTTTTTTGTTAATTGTCTTTGACCTGTAGCTTCAAAAAATTTATTAAACAGTAAAGGAAGATTTCCCGGAGATCCAAACTCTTCGCGTTCAGCATCAAGATAAACGTCCGGTGAAATATTTTTTGCGACAGCTTCGCCGATTTGCGAAAAGCTCAAAAGTTCTCCTTCTTTTTCCCACTGCCTGCGGCTTTCCTGCAAAAGCCATAAACCGGAAATGTTTTTTAAAAACAGTATCCTGTCATTATAACCGCCTTCGTTTGTAAAATTAAAATGAAACGCATCATCGCTTGTAATAGGTTTAAGGCTTTCTGTACCCAAAAGCGACCATGTGCCGCATGAAATAAAACAATTTTCGGCATTGGTTAAAGGAGCAGCGGCGGCAGCATCGGCTGTATCATGCCCGGCTCCTGTTATTACTTTTATTTGAGGAATGCCAAGTTCCAAAGCGAGATCGCTTTTTATGTTTCCTAGTACAGTACCGGGTTTTCGTATGCTTGAAAATAGACTGGGTTTAATTCCAAGTTTGTTTAAAACTTCTGCATCAGCTTGTTTTGTTTCCAGATTAATTAAACCGCTTGTGCTTGCGATAGTATATTCGCAGGCTGTTTTACCTGTTAACAAAAATGCAAATAGGTCGGGCATAAAAAGTATTTTGTCGGCATTAATAAAAATTTTCGGATACAATTTTTTTAATGCGTATAATTGAAAAATTGTATTAAAACGCATAAACTCAATGCCGGCTTTTTTATATAAAATTTCTTTTGGGATTATTTCAAAAACTTCGTTCATTATATAACCTTCGGTAAGTTTATCACGGTAATGTAAAGGAGAATGAATGATAGAGCCGTTTGAATCGATTAGAGCGAAATCACATCCCCAGGTATCAATACTAATACTTTCAATTTCGTGACCTGCCTTAACGCATTTTTTAATTCCGGTTTTTATTTCATCAAATAAAGTATCTATATCCCAATGCAAATGCCCGGGAAGCCTCTGTCCGCCTTCGCGTTCTATCGGAATATTTTCAAATCTGTGAATTTCAGTAAGAGTAATACGTCTGTCATACTCTCCCAATATTATACATCCGCCGGATGCGCCAAGATCAATCGCGAGTACTTTCATAAATGTATTTTATCATATATTTATTTTAATGTGTTATAATGATATAAAAAGATAATGGAGAAAAATAATGCTTTTATATATAATACGCCACGGAGAACCTGATTATACAACAGACAGCCTTACAGAAAACGGTAAAAAACAGGCAAACGCATTGGCAGACAGATTATGTACTCATGGGTTTGATGAAATTTATTCATCACCTTTAGGCAGAGCCATTCAGACAGCGAAGCCAACCTGCGAAAGGTTAAAAAAGCCGTATATAATAGAAGACTGGATGAGTGAAGACCTTGTATGGAAAGATTTTTCCGCAGATGATGAAAACGGAACAAGGAATTGGGTATTTGGCTGTCAAAATACCAGATTAATCGGCAGCAATTATACCAAAGATGATTGGCATACTAATCCTGTATTTTCGCAGTGTAACTCAGCTTTAGATTGTTATAAACGTATAACAAATTGTTCAGACGATTTTCTTAACCGGTTGGGTTATAAAAAAGAAGGTAATTTATACAAGGTTGTTTCACCAAATGAAAAACGCATTGCCGCATTCTGTCATCACGGGTTTGGAACCGCCTGGCTGTCGCATTTGCTTTCCATTCCTCCTAATATTTTTTGGGCTGGCTTTGATATTGCACATTCAAGTGTTACAATATTAATATTCAGGAATAATCCTGACGGGTACACTTCTCCTCAATGTGTATGCCTTTCAGATATGTCTCATATTTACAAGGAAAAACTGCCGGTTAATGCGGCTATTAAGTTCTTTTGAAAATATTATTTAAAACCCAAAGATGAGGTTTATATGATAAAAAAATATTTATTCTATCTTGCCCGATGGCAGTTAAGCACTCCGGTTTTAGCAATCGTATTAATTTTACTTGCTAACATGTCAACAGTAGCGGCAACAGTCATTGCTAACCTTATCGGCGGACTTATTTTCTTTTGGGTAGACAGATTTATTTTCCGTTCACTTTCAAAAGAACCGTTATGGGAAATCCGTGATAATGTTGTGTGTTATAAATGCGGCAAACAGGGCAGAGGCTACCGGATTGCCGAATGGCTGGGATATAACCGCAAGCAGGATAAAAATCCGCAGTTCAGATGTGAAGAATGCAAAGACGAAAAAGCGCAGGAAGTAAAAGAAAAAATTAATTGTAAGGGAGAATAAAATTATGATAAAAATGTTTTCCGCTTTCACAGAAGAAATTGATGATGTTGATGCGGCAGTATTTGAAATATTAAGCCAGCTTAATCTGGAACAATCGTTAATGAAAAATTCGGTAGGTATTCTGCATTGTTACCACGAATTTATTGACAGCGGAGTGGTTAAAACCCTGTCTGAAAAACTGCCTTTCGATATTATTGGTATCACAGTTCCGTATGTTCGTATTTCCGAAAAAGCAAGCTCGATGGGGCTTATGCTTAATATTCTTACAGGCGATGATGTAGAATTTAATACCGGTGTTTCAACTTCCATTAATATCGGCGGAGAAAACCTAAAGCAGGTCACAGATAAATTATGCTCTGGAATTTCCAGCAAATTAAATAAAGATGAAAAACCTCCTATGCTGATGGCATTTGGTCCTTTTATGCATGTACTAAAAATAAACGCAGATGATTTTGTAGAATATATAAGCGATTATTTTCCGAATGTTCCCGTTTTCGGCGCTTTTTCATTTTCTGAAGAAATTGATTTCAGTAAATGTTATACGCTTTACAATGGTGAAAGTTACGAAAATGCAGCTGCTCTTATCTCGATAACAGGAAATGTCAATCCATCTTTTTTAACGATAGCAGTTCCGGAAAAAAATATTATAGGAGAATTGGCGACTGTTACAAAATCACAAGGCAATATAATTCATTCAATAAACGGAATGCCTGTAGAAGATTATGTTTTATCTATAGGTCTTGTTGAGAAAAAGGGTGAATTGGAAAAACTCTATACGACCCCGATTATCGCAAGGCTCGATGACGGTTCAACAATTGTACGTGTCTGTATCGGAGGAGACGGACAAGGCGGTGCGGTTATGGGCGGTCATGTACCGGAAGGCGCAAGAGTAGGATTTGCCATGCTGGAATTATCAGATACCATTTCAACAAGCGGTGAAATTACAAGAAAAGCTCTGGAAATTACAGAAGGAAGAAATATAATTATTTATACCTGTATGGCGCGTCTTGGATTTCTCGGAGCTAACCAAAGAGAACTGGAAGCAAAAACAATATGCGATTGTTTAGGCAGCTTAAACAACTTCTATCTAGCTTATGCCGGAGGAGAAATATTTCCGCAGAAACTTTCCGGCGGTAAAATCGTAAATCATTTACAGAATTTTTCGCTTATAGTGTGTATGATATAAAATGAGAATATAAAATATGTGCGAAGAAATAGAAACAGAAACTGTTGAAAGTTTGCAGCTTCAAATTAAAAAATTAAACCGTCTTATTTCTCTTCAGGAAAAGAAAATTACCCGCGCCGAAATGGTGGCATCCACCCGTGATAAAGTAATGGGTATGCTCAAAGCTGAACGTTTGGTACAGGAAAATAAACTTATAAGCGTACATGAGGAAAATGAACGCCAGCTTACATTATTAAACGCTGTAGTAAAAGCTACGAAAATAGGTTTGTGGGATGTCGGAATAAACTGTAATGATTTATTCCACCCAAACAATACATTTACATGGTCTGACGATTTTAGAAAAATGCTTATGTATTCGGATGAAAATGATTTTCCAAACGTATTCGACAGCTGGAAAGATCGCTTGCATCCGGATGACAGCGAAAGAGCTGTAGACGAAGTTGTAAAACACATTTCAAGAAAAACCGGTGACACGCCTTATGACTCGGAATACAGGTTGATGAAAAAAAACGGCGAGTATGCATTTTTCCGTGCTTACGGAGAAGTGATACGAGACATTGAAGGTAATATTATCCGCTTTGCCGGCGCTTTAATGGACATAACTGAAACAAAAAATACTTTAATTAACACAGAAAGACTACGGCACGAAGCCGAAGCTGCCAATCAATCCAAAAGTAACTTTCTTGCCAACATGAGCCACGAAATGCGTACCCCCATGAATGCGATTATAGGCATGACGGCGATAGGAAAAAAAGCCAACGGCACAGAACAAAAAAATTATGCTCTTGACAAGATCGGAGACGCGTCTTCTCATCTGCTCGGCGTTATCAATGATGTTCTTGATATGGCAAAAATCGAAGCAAACAAACTGGAGCTTTCTCCTATAAAGTTTAACTTTGAACAAATGCTGCAAAAGGTACTAGCTGTAATAAATTTCCGTGTAGATGAAAAAAAACAACGATTGACTTTAGACATTGATAAAAATGTTCCGCTTTTTTTAATTGGAGATGAACAGCGTCTGGCGCAAATAATAACTAACCTGTTGTCTAACGCAGTAAAGTTTACACCTGAAGGAGGTGAAATTCGCCTTAACGCATTTTTGGTATGCGAAAATGAAAAATATTGTGAACTGCGAATTGAAGTTACAGACAGCGGAATAGGTATATCAGCAGAACAGAAAGAAAGATTATTTTATGCGTTTGAACAGGCAGATACCGGAACAAGCCGGCAATACGGCGGAACGGGCTTGGGACTTCCTATATCTAAACGAATTATCGAACTAATGGAAGGAAGTATTTGGGTAGAATCAGAAATTGGCAAAGGCGCAAAATTTATCTTTACTGTTAAAGTGCAGCGCAGTATTCATTGCGGCGAAATAAATACCGATTCAAAAGCAGCTTCTGAAAGCAGTAATGCAAATCCTTTTAATAAAGGAGAGTTTAACGGCAAAACAGTACTGCTTGCCGAGGACATAGAAATTAACCGGGAAATTTTTATAGCCTTGCTTGAAGAATCAGGATTAATTATAGAATGTGCCGAAAACGGTCAGGAAGCATTAAATATGATAGAAGAATCACCTTTAAAATATGACATTGTATTTATGGATGTGCAAATGCCTGTAATGAACGGACACGAAGCAACGTGGCGTATCAGAGATTATGAAAAACTAAAACCGAACGAAAAAAGATATCCGTTTAATCGAATTCCAATCATTGCAATGACTGCAAATGTTTTTAAAAATGATATAGAGGATTGTCTTGCGGCAGGTATGGATGATCATCTTGGAAAGCCGCTCGATATAAAAATAGTGATAGAGAAATTGCGTACATATTTAAAATAAAATTATTTTAAGAATACAAAAGAAACCATGTCAAACAGGTTTCTTCCTTTAAACATGTCTTTGAAATATCCTGCGAATCCTTCTTCGATAATAAAAAACACAGCATGCCTGCCTGTCACATTTTTTACGACTGCGCTGTAAATACCGTCATCCATGCCGACTTCACATTCGCCTATTTCAGTACCTTTGTCTGTGTTGTAATCATCGATTAAGATTTTAATTTTTGATTTACACCCCGACCCTTTTACATTGACGGAGAACTCCATTGTACTGCTGGAAAAATCATCGCCGAAATCAAAATACCTAAAGCCGATAATACATCCTGCCGTGATATTTGTAACAATTCTTATGAAGACATTTAATTCTGTAATAAGGCATCCGCCTTTTAAAACACAAGCGATGTCCGCAGGTGTTATATTGTACGGCGAAAGCGACTCTTTAAAACCGCAGGAAGTCATCTGTACCTGCGGGATACTGCCGTCGCTTAGAATGTTGATGCGCTCGACACAGGCACGGCGTGACATGATTGTTCCGTTAGTCATGCGATGGTAAAAAATATACCACTGTCCTTTAATATTACAAATGGAGCCGTGGTTGTTGCCGCCGGGAAAATCATCGGCATTGTCGACAATGATTCCGCGGTATTCAAAAGGACCTGTAGGACAGTTGCTTGTTGCGTACACAAGACGGCTGCCGGGATTCGGCGAATAGATCATATAGTAGACATTGCCGACTTTTCGCGGCGAACACGCTTCAAAAAATCTGTGCGGATCTTCTACGGGAATTATATCATCCATATATGTGCCATCGATTATTTCGTACATATTATCAGGGTTTATTTCTGCCATATACGAACGCTGAAATCCGCAGTAAATAAAAACTCTTCCATCATCATCAACTAGTACACCAGGGTCTACAAAAATCCCAGGGCATCCGGGATGTCCGCAAAACTCGTCACCTTTGCCTTGGGGCACATTGTATTTATATGTTGAAATCAATTTAAAAGGACCTTCCGGGCGATCGCTTACAGCGATGCAACCCCTGGCTCCCACGATGTATGCGTACAAATAATACTTGCCGTCTTTTTCTACGACATCGGGAGCATAAAGATCATTGTTTGTCCAGTCAGTATCCGAAGCATGATCGCGATCGACCCTTGTATGAAAAATATCACCGTGGCAAACCCAATGGTTTAAATTGTCAATTGATGCCGACCATACTTTTAATTTGTAATCACAGAATTTGTCGGAACCTGCGCTGTCATGCGAGCCGTAAATAAAAATGCGGTTTCCAAAAACACGCGGTTCGCCGTCTGGAATATATTCCCATAATGGAAGATAAGGATTAGCCATGAAACATTATAACACACTGTATAAGATTTGGAAAATTCTTTATAATTCTTCTATAAATAACTGGAGAGACACATGGCAAAGTATCCTTTTGAAATAATTGAACCCAAATGGCAGAAATACTGGGATCAAAACAAAACATTTAAAACAACGGAAGACCCTTCTTTCCCCAAAGACAAACGCTGTTATGTACTCGATATGTTCCCGTATCCTTCGTCTCAGGGAATCCACCTCGGCCACCCCGAAGGTTACACGGCGACAGACATTTACTGCCGCTACCTTCGCATGAACGGATACAATGTACTGCACCCGATGGGTTACGACGCGTTCGGTCTTCCCGCAGAAAATTATGCGATTAAAACAGGAACCCATCCTTCAATTACAACAGCGGATAATATCAACCGTTTTCGTTTGCAGTTAAAAGCGCTTGGTTTTTCTTACGACTGGGATCGTGAAGTTGATACATCTGCCGAAGATTACTATCACTGGACACAGTGGATTTTTTTAAAACTTTTTGAAAAGGGACTTGCCTACGAAGCCGAAAGCCCGATCAACTGGTGTCCGTCATGTAAAACAGGTCTTGCAAACGAAGAAGTTAAAGACGGACTTTGCGAGCGCTGCGGTGAAAAAGTTACCCGCAAAAGAATCCGCCAGTGGATTTTAAAAATTACAGCTTACGCCGAAAGATTGCTTGCAGACCTTGATACCCTCGACTGGCCCGAACCTGTAAAACTTATGCAGCGAAACTGGATTGGAAAAAGCGAAGGCGCAAACGTTACTTTTAAAATTGATGGTCACAATGAAACATTGGAAATATATACAACACGTCCCGATACACTTTTTGGCGCGACATACATGGTCTTGTCGCCGGAACATCCGCTTGTAGAAAAATTAACAACGACGGAACAAAAACAGGCTGTTGCAAAATATATTGAATCGGCGGCTTTAAAAAGCGATCTTGAGCGCACAGATCTCGCGAAAGAAAAAACAGGTGTCTTTTGCGGCGCTTACGCGATCAACCCTGTAAACGATCAAAAGATACCGATATGGATTGCAGACTATGTTTTAATTTCTTACGGCACTGGTGCGATCATGGCAGTTCCCGCTCACGACGAACGTGACTGGGAGTTCGCGAAAACTTTTAATCTGCCGATCATTCAGGTTGTCGCGGAAGAAAAAGGGAAGGGTGAAGGAGATTTTAACGCACCCGAAAAATGCACAGCCGCTGACGGTTTTTCGATAAACTCAGGTTTAATTACGGGGCTTACGACCGGCGAAGCAAAAGCAAAAATTACTTCATGGCTCGAAGAAAAAGGACTTGGAAAAAAGGCTGTAAATTACAAATTGCGTGACTGGATTTTTTCCCGTCAGCGTTATTGGGGCGAACCAATTCCTGTCGTGCATTGCAATGCGTGCGGCATTGTTCCATTATCTGAAAATGATTTGCCGCTGCGGCTGCCTAACGTTCAATCGTATGCGCCGACAGGCACTGGTGAATCGCCGCTTGCGGCAATCGAAGAATGGATAAACACAACTTGTCCCAAATGCGGCGGTAAAGCAAAACGCGAAACCAACACAATGCCGCAGTGGGCTGGCTCCTGCTGGTATTACATCCGCTACCTCGATCCTAAAAATGACAAAGCATTTGCCGCGAAAGAAAAAATTGATTACTGGCTGCCTGTAGATTTATATGTCGGCGGAGCGGAACACGCAGTCCTACATCTTTTGTACAGCCGCTTTTGGCACAAAGTACTTTACGACTGCGGTCTTGTAAATACAATCGAACCTTTCCAGCGATTGATAAATCAGGGAATGATCCTCGGCGAAGATAATCAAAAAATGAGTAAGAGCCGCGGCAATGTAATTAATCCCGATGACATTATAAAAGAATTCGGCGCAGATTCTCTTCGTTTGTATGAAATGTTTTTGGGACCCCTTGAAGTTAGCAAGCCCTGGATTGCAGCCGGCATTACAGGTGTATCTCGTTTTCTTGAACGGCTTTGGGTAATAGGAGAAAAACCTTTAAATGACGCGCAACCTGGTTCCGATGAGGCAGGCGGTATTGAACTGCAAAAACTTCTTCACAAGACAATTAAAAAAGTGACCGCCGACACAGTAAGTATAAATTTTAACACCGCCATAAGCGCAATGATGGTTTATTCAAACGAACTTTCCAAGTTGAAAGAACTTCCCCGCGCCCTGTGGGAACCGCTTGTAATTATGGTAAGCGCTTATGCTCCGCATCTTGGCGAAGAGCTTTGGGAAAAATTGGGACACAAGGAATCTGTTTCGTTGTGTAAGTGGCCGTCTTTTGACGAAGTTTTGACACATGACAACGAGGTTAACATTGTAGTTCAGGTAAACGGCAAGATCCGTGACAAGTTTACCGCTGCAGCAGGAACAACGAAAGAAGAACTTGAAAAAACTGCGCTTTCATTACCCGATGTTAAAAAATGGCTGGAGGGACAAACCGTTGTTAAAGTGATTATAATTCCCGACAAATTAGTTAATGTTGTAATAAAATAAAGTAGGGTAGTTAAGAATGGACAATATATTTGCCGTCGATAATATTTCTCGTATTTGTTTCAAAGTCATACTCTATGATTATCATTAACATTATGTACTTTATGCCGTAACCCTGTTCAACTTCCTCGATTAAATCATCGGGGATTTTATTTTTTTCGATAAAGTTTTTTCCGAACGCTTTTTCATTATCGGTAAGATAATTTCCGTATCTCCAGTTATCCAGTCCTTCATGATTTTGCCATCCGTCGCTGATGTAAGTATCATAATATCTTGCGAGCTCTAAAGTATTTCCTGAAAGTTTAAAATTTCCGTAATATCTGCCTGAAAGGATCGATACATCATTTTCCAGATTCCAGATATTTACTTCATTCAATTGTGAATTTCTTCTTTCTGAATACTTAATTAAGTATTTTAAATCATTTGTTACAATAAACCGCCAGCCTTGATATCCGTCACTTATAATATATGATATGTGGAATAATTCTTTTGTTTCGTCATTCCATTTATACAAACCGGGATTACCGCTGTAATGAAAGTTTTCGTTTCTATAATCCCAAAAAAATGTATAAATATTCTGCTCTCCTAACCTGAACGCAGTTATAGAAAATTTATTTTCATAACCGTCAAAGGTATGTAAAACATCTAATATCAAATTTCCTTGATCGTTTTTTTGTGTATTAATAATCTGCAGTTCAGACATAAAACATCCTACGATGTTTAAATCCGAACTTAAAACCCATCCGTAATTTTGAGGACCATAATTATTTTCTCCCCATGTAATCGCAAGCCTGTAGATTTTTTCTTCATTGCCGCTTCTGATAATATACATAATATTATCTACGCCTACGATTTCTATAACCGTATCTTTTTTAAGAAAATGTGTTATTTCACTGTCTATCATTGGCTGTTTTCGGACTTCAATATCGAAAGGTATTCTTATTCTGTAAACTATTCCGCCAATATCATAAGTTGCCTTAAACTCATTTTCAATTAAACCAAAAATAACAGGTGTTATCTCTTCTTGTTCATATTGAGTAATCTCGATTTCTTCTGTTTCGTCAGTCGCATTTTTTGATCTGTCACACGCGGTTATTATTATTGGTATTATGAGGATTATTAAAAGTTTTTTCACGGTGCAATCATCCTATTTATACATCGGTCCCAATGCAGCGCATGCACGATAATCCTGGCCTTCCTTGTCCATGCCGAAAGCGTTCCAGTAAGCAGGGCGGAAAATCTGATCTTCGCAGACATTGTGCATACAAACAGGGATGCGTAGAATAGAACAAAGTGTGATTAAATCCGCTCCTATGTGCCCAAATGAAATCGAGCCGTGATTTGCTCCCCAGTTGTTCATTACATCGTATGCGGATTTAAACGCTCCCTTACCTGTAATGCGCGGCGCAAACCAAGTGCATGGCCATGTGTAGTCTGTGCGTTTCCATAAAATTTCACTTACTTCATCAGGCAATGCCAATGTCCAGCCTTCTGCGATTTGAAGGGTGGGACCTATTCCTTTTACAAGATTGAGACGTGACATCGTTACAGGCATTTGTGCTTTTGTGATAAAGCGCGAAGAAAATCCGCCGCCTCTGAAGTATCCAAAGTCCGCTGCATTCCATGTCGTAGCTCCAATGCAGGTTTTCCAGTCTTCTTCTTTAACTTCCCAAAAAGGTTTTATTACAGCATTGCCGTTTGTATCGCGCATTTCACCGCAGGCATCAACACAGGCAGCTCCTGAATTTATAAGGTGAATAAAACCGCCTGCTTCTTTTGCCTTTCCCTGTAAATCGTAACCAGTTGTACGCTTTACAGCTTCGGGGCTCCAGTAGGTGCGGACATCGGCAAAAATTTGCGCAGTGCCAGTTAAAAGTTTTCCGAATAACATTCCGGCTGCGTTTAATGTATCGTTTTCCGTTGCAAGAACATAAGGCTCGCGCACACCTTCCCAGTCAAAGGAAGAACACATCATTGATTCGGGGAAATCGCAATTGGGATAAAAGTCTGTCCACTGACGCTGTCCTTGAAAGCCGCCTGCGATTGCATTGTGTCCAAGACGCTCTTCCTCGCAGCCTTCGGGCAGATTTGGGTTTCCGCTGAACATATCTTTTATGATGCACATCATTTTTACGACAAACTCCCATGCCTTGTCCTGTTCGGCTCGGGAGCGCTGGCGATCGCTTGGATTTTTGTCAAAACCTTCTTTGCAATATTGTTTTGTCCAGGAAAGAGCTTTTTGGAATTCTTTTTCATCATATATTCCATTTTCCATGCGGCGGATTATTTCTACTTCATCTACGCTTTCAACTCTCATGCCAAGATATTCTTCAAAAAAATCACAGTTCATAATTGAACCTGCAATTCCCATACATATCGAGCCGATTTGTAAATAGCTTTTTCCCCTCATTGTGGCAGCGGCAATTGCGGCTCTGCCGAACCGTAAAAGTTTTTCCTGTACGTCTGCGGGGATTTCCGTTGAGTCTAAATCCTGAACATCATGCCCGTAAATACCGAATGCGGGAAGCCCTTTTTGCGCATGACCTGCAAGCACCGCCGCAAGGTATACGGCTCCGGGGCGCTCGGTTCCGTTAAAACCCCACACGCCTTTTATGGTATTGGGCTCCATGTCCATTGTTTCGCTGCCGTAACACCAGCACGGAGTTACTGTCAAAGTAATATCAACGCCTTCGCGGCGGAATTTATCGGCGCAAGCGGCAGTTTCAGGAACCCTGCCAATCGTTGTATCGGCGATTACGACCTGAACAGGTTCGCCGTTTGAATAAAAAAGATTTTTTTCAAGGAGTGTTTTGGCAGCTTTTGCCATGTTCATGGTTTGAACTTCCAAAGATTCCCGTACTTTTAAAGGACCTTGCCGTCCGTCAATTGTCGGTCTTATGCCTATTTTTGGATATTGTCCTTTATATCGATTTATTGCCATTTTATCCTCCGGTTTTTACTTTTATTAATAATTATCATCATTATATTACCACAAAATTCAGGAAAATGAAAATAATCTTGATTTATTCTTAATTTCGTGTGAGAATAGTATTATGGATTATTTTTTCACTCAGGCATTAACTGATATTTGTGAACGCTCTTTAGTGTCTCCAGATCGCCCTTTACGCTGTTTAATTATCGTAAACCCCGCAGCAGGGGGATATGTAATTCAATCCAGATGGGATAACCGGATAAAAATATTAACCAAATACCGGGATAAGGCTCAGTCTAATCCGAAAAGATCTATCTATAAAAGCGTATTAATGAATCTTACCGAAGGCAAGGGTTCTGCGGGAGAAATAACAAAAGCGTTAATAGATCGAGCCGAAAAAGATACAATTCCTTTCTATTTAATTATCAGCGCAGGCGGTGACGGAACGCATTGTGAAGTTATGCACGCATTGTACGATGCGCCTGCAAATGTTCTTTCCAATATGGCAGTACTGCGCCTCCCTATGGGAACAGGCAATGACGGAGCCGAAAGCGCCAGTATGGAAAAGGCACTGGATTTGCTTATTAATCCAACTCATGTTGAATATGCTTCAGCTGTACAATTGATAACCGCTAAAGGCGGATCATCAAGATGGAAAGGTCCTTTTCTTGCTTTTAATATTTTATCTGTCGGGCTGGATGCGTATGTTACACACATGACCAATAATATGAAAGGTAAAACCCCGGGAGATTCTTACAGACTCTGGATTGATATTGCTACTTTGTTTTATGAACGTAAATATAAAGTAGGTTTTTTTAATGTTCATGCGTTTGATGATAAAAATAAAGAAGTTCTTTCGTTTAATGAAAAATTATTACTTTTAGCGATGGGTGTATCCGGTAATCGCACTTACGGCTCCCAGCAGAGAATTCTTCCCAACGAATGTAATGTTTGCGGGATAAAAAAAATGTCTTTTTTGAAAAAGCTGGGTATTAAAGGCAAAGTTTCAAAAGGCAAACATACCAGTGATCAAAATGTTATCAGCTTAAACGCCCATCGTCTTGAATTTAAAGTTAATCATCCCATACTTGCGCAAATGGACGGCGAAGCAATTTTACTGCAGCCCGATGATTTCCCTGCGGTCATGGAACTTACACCGCCGAAAATTCCATTGTTAAAACTTGGGGAAGAACTATTGACAGAAGCATAAAAGTGTGGCATTGTGTCCATTAAATTACTGGAGGGGGTGTTATGGCTGCGACAGGTAAAAAAAAGAAAAAGATACCGCCGATTGATCAGGAATTTCTTGAAAAAATGGAAGCCTCTCTTACAACTCTAAGAAACGAAATTGTTGACAATCTTATTGCCAGCAGTGAAGATTTTAAAGAAATAATGGAAGGCGAAGAGCCCAAAGATGTTGCTGACATCGCATCAGATGATATCGACAGGAAGATGATCGAAGCTATCGGCGTTCAGGAATTAAAACGCCTTAAATTGATTGAATCCGCCATTACGCGCATCAAGCAGGGCAAATACGGTCATTGTATAAAATGCGGCAAACGTATCCCGCAGGATCGCCTTATCGCAATTCCCTACGCACTTATGTGTATCGAATGTAAATCCGAAGAAGAAAGACGCAATAGGTAATATTTTTTTTACATATACTGTGAAACCATCCGTACAATAATTTCTCGTGTTTGTTATGATTATTTTGATGTTAATATCAAAAATGATATTCATATAATTGATGTTAGGCGAGATACACCCAAAATATAAAAAGGTATTGATAAAATATTGTGAATATGATAAAATATAAATAATGATTTTGAAAATGAAATATAAAATAAATCTTTATCTAATTATTGTTTTAATATTATTTACTTCTTGTACAACTATAAAAGAAGGAGAATATAAAAATTATACATACGAAAATATAATTTTAAAAAAAGGAACTCCAAATCATGATAATATTTTTATCTTGAATAATAACTATATTGGTTATGAAATTGAACCAGATTATTCTTTGTATTTTACACTAGAAGAATTGGAAAATAATGTGCAAGTAAGGTTATTAATATGGGAAAATATATTTAATAATAGATTATTAATTTGGTTAAAAAATATTAATGGACAATGGATATCATTTGATTCTGTAGAATATAATAGTACATTTATTAAATTTTAGTAAAAAAATAATTATAATGTCAAGATTTGTGCGTAACAGGGGTACTAGTCTCTCTCCGCATATATAACGGAAGAATTGCCATAACTTGATTAGTGTCCGCGCTATCTCATCATCTTAATATTTTTTGTAAACCCTTTTTTTGGAGGTAGCGCTTGTGATTTCGACATTTACATATTTTTTGTCTATTAAACGAAGTTGCTTTTTCCCCTCTCTGTCCAATGTGTAGATTGCGTGTTTACGGTTATTATTGCCGATTAGTTCAAGGTATTCATTAAGTATTTTTGTCTTTTCGGCTTTGTTTAATTTCCTGTACCGCTTTGTGTATTCCGCTTTTATTTTTTTCTTTTCCGCCATGGTGAATCCCATTCCTTTCCTCCAGAAAACGTTGTTTCTGGATGTATTTTAGATTTTCCATGCTTTGTTTTTTACGTGAGATTTTTACCTCTCTATGGTTCGTTTTAATGTGAGACATTGCGAAACATTGACAAAAATGAAAAAAATGATAAAATAATAAGTATCTCAATAAATGGGGGATTATAATGCCAGCGGTTACAAAAACTATGGATTTTTATACAAATTTGAAAGAAATTCTTGATTATTGCCAAAATAATAAAGAACCAGTAATTGCAACTGGTAATGGTCAAGGAAAATTCGCAGTAATGACACAGGAAATATACGAAGAATTAATTGGAAACAGCAGAAAAGAACTTTATAATGCTTTACAAGCAGGCTTAGATCAAATCAATAATGGCGAATATATTGAAGAAGAGGAAATGTTTAAAATTATGAATAAACGTCGAAGTGTATTAACTGCAAAGTTTGTATAGGAACATTCGTGTATTCACTTATTTTTTCAAAATTATATTATAGCGATATTGCTGAAAGTACTGATTACATAGCTGATGTATTACAAAATCCAGTGGCAGCTCTAAGATTGTTTGATGAAGCAAATCAAAAAATAATCGAAATAAAAAACAACCCAAGGTATCGTCCACTTGTAAACGATGAATATCTTGCAAACCTCGGCTACAGATTTGCGATAGTTAAAAACTACTTGCTTTTTTACATCATAGGTGAACCTACCGCCGAACGAGTGACAATGAGTGAGGGTTCCCGCTCGGTTGCTGACAATCATATTAAAATAATCAGATTTTTATATGGCAGAATGGATTGGATGAATATATTAAAAGAAAAAACTGTAGAAGAAATGATGGAATAAAGTTGATCCCACGCCTTTGTGATATCGCCAATCGGAACGTTAAGCGAAAGAAAAATAAAAAATATGGATTCGAGTAGATTTTACATAATTAAACCTAATAATATTAATCCACTTTTGTCCATGTTAATCTACGGACAATTTTTTTATAGTTACAACTCTTTTGAATGTGTCATCACTTGGGGAAAAATAACTTAATTTATGTAGAAAAACCTATTTGTTCCATATTGGTAGTTCTTTGTTTTTGTCCTTATATTGCGAAACCACCCGTACAATAGTTTCCCGCGTTTGTTATGATTATTTTGATGTTAATATCAAAAATGATATTCATATAATTGATGTTAAGTGCAATTGGGGTGATTTTGAAGAAAATTTAAATATAAATTTAAATTAATTTTATATTGAATATTCTAGACATTTAATTAAAATTGTATTATAATATTATAAGGAATAAAATATGAAAAAAATAATCATTTTTTTATTTATAATGTTAATTAATGTATTTTTTACATTTTCTCAAAATAATGAACATAGTATTTTTGATATTCTGAATAAAGAAATTGTAATTAATAATGGTTTTGCAGGTGAAAGTCTAACTTTAGTATATGAATCAAATAAATATTATTTATACAGAAGAATATTTGGTTCAGGTGTTCCTTATATTGGAACAATTAAATATAATGTAACAATAAATAATATATATGAACTTACTGCGATGCGAATTGAAGAAATTTCTGAAAATATTATAACTCGTTATAGTAATGATTATATAAATATTAATATATATGATATAAATGAATTAGAAGTATATATTAATGATATAAAAAAAGAAATTTGGTATATTAGGGAATAATATGTACCCCAACTGCACTTAACAGGATTGTATATGCTAAGAAGTTGCTTTCGCAACTTCAAAAGCCGGCGGCTCGGGCTACGAAAAACCGCATTGGCGGTTTCGCTTTTTCGGGTTGCCAAACCGTCATATACAACCAGAACGTTATATGCAATTGTGCCTAAAATTATAGGAAATACTGAATAAATATGTATTGACAAAATTTAAGATATTATTATAATAAATATAAATTAAAGGAGATAATGCTTATATGAAAATAATTTATAAATATAGTCCTAAAAACTTAACAATAATTAGTTTTAGAATCTTAATTTGTATTGGAATGTTATTAACTATTATTAGATGGGTGAGTGTATTTAATAATAATATTTTAGTATTTACGAAAGAAATAAATTCTCATATATCAAATTTATCATTAAGCATGATTTTATATTTAGGAATTGGTTATTTATGGCTCTTATTTGGTGTGAAATTTAGTGTAATTATAATTTTAGGAACTTTACTAATAATTGCCAATATAATATGCGAAACATTGTTAGGATTTATTAATACTCCAGACATTGTTGATGCCATATATGGTATAATTGGTATAACAATTGCATTTATATTTTTATTTCTTACTAAAAAGTATGGATTAATACAAAATGAATATTAATTTGCTATCTATGGGAACCTCTAAAAAGAGTTTTTAGAGGTTCCCATAATGATGTTCGGCAACTGCATATAACAGGATTGTATATGTACACCGCTGGAGCGGCTTGGGCTACGAAAAACCGCAGTCGGTTTCGCTTATTCGGGTTGCCAAACCGTCATATACAACCAGAACGTTAAGTGCAATAAACCATTAAATTAATAAAAAATATTGATGAAATATTTGTTTTTTAGACCTTGTATTATGATTATAAATGTGATAATGTATTAAAAGAGGGATATTTTATGGAAATGGTAATGAAAAATGAGGTTCTTTTGGAAAATTATTTAGGATTATTGAGTAGTCTTAGTAGGGAATCCAAAATAAAGCTAGTTGAATGCCTAAATTTTGATATAAAAAATGATGTTTTGTTAAAAAACAATTGGATAGATGAATTATATGGCTCTTTTGTTTCTGATAAACCAGTAGAAGAATTAATTTTCGAAATTCGAGCAAACAGACGATTTAATCGTGAAATTGTAGGTTTATAAAAATGAAATATTTGTTAGACACTGATATTTCAATATTTTATCTTCGTGGAAAATATAATATAAACCAAAAATTAAAGGAAATTATAGGATATGATAATTGTTTTATATCCGAAATAACACTTGCTGAATTAAAATATGG
>WQYB01000045.1 GCA_009781475.1 Treponema sp. | reverse complement strand
GAGCGGTGAAAAAATTATAAAAATAGATAATCTTAGTAAGATTTATACTACTTACAAACGAGGCAGCGGTTTAAAAGAAACTGTACAAAGTTTTTTCAAACGTGAAAAGGTAATTGTAAAAGCTGTTGATTGTATTTCGTTTTCGGTTGATGAAGGTTCTATCTGCGGTATACTTGGTCCAAATGGAGCGGGAAAATCTACAACGATAAAAATGCTCTGCGGCGCACTTTTCCCTACAGCAGGTGAAATTAAAGTAATGGGTTATAGTCCTTATGCCGAGCGCAAAAAATATGTGCGCCAAATCGGTGCTGTGTTCGGGCAGAGGTCGCAGCTTGTGTGGGACATTCCCCCTGTAGACAGTTTTAACATGAACCGTGCGATTTACGGAATACCAATGGCGGATTACAAACAGCGACTTGGCGAGCTTGCGGCTTTGTTTGAAATCGAGGAAGTGATGAATAAACCGACAAGGGTTTTGTCGCTTGGCGAAAGAATGAAGTGCGAGTTTATAATGGCGATGCTGCACAAACCAAAGATTGTGTTTTTAGACGAGCCGACAATCGGCCTTGATGTTATCGCAAAAACTAAAATCAGGGAATTTATTCAAAGGATAAATACAGACGGCACTACTTTTATACTTACAACACACGATTTGGAAGATGTAAAACAGCTAGCTGATCATGTAATTGTTATAAATCACGGCGTAAAAGTTTTTGATGATACCCTGCAAAAATTACAATTAAATCTTGGTGAAAAAAAGATTGTCGAACTTATACTGGAAAAACCGTTTGATGATTTTTTAAGTGATGGCAACATTCACGATATAAGGGTAATAGAACAAAAATCCCCGCTGGAAGTAACCCTTGAAGTTGATACGTCAAAAATAGCCATCGGCGATTTTATAGAAAACCTTTCCCGCAGATGCAGTTTTTCTGATATTTCGGTAAAAGAGCTTCCTATGGAACAGATTATCACGCAAATTTACAGGGAATGAAACCCTTCTTGTTTTGTTTGTTAAAGTGTTTTATCATCATTTTATGAGCATAAGTTTATTTGAATGGGTCGGTTATTTAGCTTCGGTTTTGGTTGCGATTTCCATTACTATAAAAGGCGGAGTTTTTTTTCGTATTTTCAATATGGCAGGTTCGGTTTGCTTTTTGATTTACAGTTTTTTTCTTGGCAGTATACCGATTGCGATAATAAACACTTACAGTATTGGAATAAATATTTTCCATCTAATAAAACTTGTTAGAGAAAAAAACAAAGTTGGAGCTAACGAATGATTTATCGTGATATTGGTAAAACAGGAAAAAAAGCAAGCATTATAGGACTTGGCTGTGAACATCTGGACAGAAAACCCTACGAGCAGGTTAAAGAAACGATTGACGCGGCTCTTTCCTGCGGTATCAATATTTATGATATGTTCATGCCCGGCAAGGAAGTGCGTGAGTATCTTTCAAAAGCGCTGGGATCGAGGCGCAAGGATATTTTAATTCAGGGACATATCGGTTCAACTGATATCGGACAGCAGTATGATATAAGCCGTGATCTGCCTACCGTTCAGCGTTTCTTTGAAGATCATCTTAGATTATGCGGCGGATATATTGATTTTGGAATGTTGTTTTTTATTGACAGCGATGATGATTATAAAAATGTTTTTGAAAGTGATATCGCGAGTTACGCGCAAAAACTGAAAGAAAAAGGTGATATTGGACACATTGGTTTTAGCTCTCATAACCCTGTTACAGCAATTAAGGCAATTAACACAGGGCTTCCTGAAATTATGCTTTTTAGTATTAATCCCGCATTCGATATTATCCAAACAGGTGATAGTATTTTTACTCATTTGGACAAAGGTTTTAACATAGATAGTTTTTCCGGGATTGAACCAAAGAGAGCAGAGTTGTACAGGCTTTGTGAACAAAAAAATGTCGCCATAACTGTAATGAAAGCGCTAGGAGCTGGAAAATTGATTTCGCCAGAACACACTCCGTTTAAAAAACCTCTTTCTGTCGCGCAATGTATACATTATTCTCTTTCAAGACCGGCGGTTGTTAGTGTTTTACTTGGATGTAAAACAGCGCAAGAAGTTTTTGACAGTGTAAAATATTTAGAGTTAAATGAAACAGAGCTTGATTACACCGATATTCTTAGCTCTGTTGGAAGCGGTATGAAAGGCTGTTGTGTGTATTGTAATCATTGTCAGCCATGTCCAAGTCAAATTGACATAACAGCAGTTAATAAATATTTGGATATCGCAAAACTGGATACAACTAATATTCCGCCTTCGATTCGCAGTCATTATCAAAACCTGACACACAGGGGAAATGAATGTACAAAATGCGCAAGCTGTGAAAAACGCTGTCCTTTTGATGTACCAATTATTAGTAACATAGAAGAAGCGGAAAAACTTTTTAAAGTATAAAATATTATCATTTACAAGTGAGGATTAAAATGGAAAATGAAAAAAAAGCAAAAGAGAAAACAACTGCAGAATTGGCGGCTTATATCGATCATTCAGTATTAAAACCTGATTTTACAGAAACAGAAATTAGAAAATATATAAAGGAAGGTATAGATTTCGGCTGTAAAACCGTATGTGTTAATCCTTCTTCTCTGCCGATAATACGAGAGCTTTGTAAAGATACAAAAACAGGTATTTGCGCTGTTTGCGATTTTCCTTTTGGGCTTTCAAGTACAATGTCAAAAATAAAACAAATAGAAGATATTTGCCGGCAAAGAGATATAGAGGATTTAGACATAGTAGCAAATTATGGCTGGATTAAAAGTGGTTTATGGAAGGAAACGAAAGAGCAATTTAAAGCTGTTACGGATGCCTGCCATCAATATGGAAGTATAATAAAAATAATATTTGAAACCGACGCTCTTACTTTGGATGAAGTTCTAAAAGCGACTGAAATTGCCTGCTCTGTTGGAGTTGATTTTGTAAAAACTTCTACAGGATTTTATACCGGCGATTCAAATAATGGAGCGACAGTCGAAGTAATAAAGGTTATGCTTGATAATGCAAAAGGTAATACCAAAGTTAAGGCTTCCGGCGGTATTAGAGATCGTGATAAATTTTTTAATTTTATTGACATGGGTGTAAAACGTATAGGTATTGGCTGTAAATCCACACCTGTTGTTCTTGGGTTATAAAATATATGGAAAATATAAAAATCGATCAATTGGGTTATCGTCCGAGCGATCCAAAAAAAGCGATAATTCCGCAGGAAGTTACAGAATTTGATGTTGTTTCTGTTAGTGATAATAAAGTTGTGTTTAAAGCTAACGCAAGCGAAAGCGTATTTTGTGAAGCATCAAAAGAAACAGTACGAATAGCGGATTTTTCCGCTGTTACTACGTTAGGCGAATACCGCATCGAAACTTCCAATGGGTCATCATTTAATTTTCCTATAAATGATAAACCTTACGGCAGTTTGCGAAAATCCTTGCTCGACTTTTTCCATTATCAAAAATGCGGCGTAGACCTTGACGCTGGTGTTTGGTCGCATCCGGCTTGTCATACGTCGCCTGCTTTTGTAATCGATGCCAACGGGAAAAAAACCGGTGAAAAAAAAGATGTATCCGGCGGCTGGCATGACGCGGGCGATTATGGGCGTTACATTGTTCCAGCCGCGCAAACTGTAGCGCAATTACTGCTTGCTTATGAACTTTCACCTAATCCTGACAATGAAGTTCTGGATGTTACATGGTTCGAAATCGAATGGATGCTGAAAATGCAGGATGATTCTACTGGAGGAGTGTATCACAAAGTTAGCTGCAAAGGATTTAATCCTTTAAATGAAATGCCCGAAAAAGAAAACGGCGAGTTGCTGCTCTGTCCTGTTTCCGCAACAGCTACAGCGGATTTCGCCGCGGCAATGGCTATGGCGTCACGTTTTTATCCTGAAAAAAAAGATAAATTGCTTGACGCTGCGATTCGTGCATGGAACTGGTGTGTGAAAAATCCCGATGTGCCGGGTTTTAAAAATCCGCCTGGAATTGAAACAGGTGAATACGGAGATCATGACAGCAGTGACGAAAGATTTTGGGCAGCTTGTGAATTGTTTGCCGTTACTGGAGATGACGAGTATCACAATTATATAAAAACACGCGAAATTTCTATTGGCCTTGGCTGGAGTAAAATGGGAACTTACGGCATTATTGCCTACCTTTTACACGCGGGTAATAAAGCCGATGTCAATTTAACACAGAAAATGAAAGATACATTATTTTCTGCTGCTGAAAAGATATTTGAAAAATGCAAAACAGACCACTACGGTATTTCGTTAGGTACATATTACAGATGGGGAAGCAACATGGATGTTGGAAATAACGCCATGACACTATTGTTAGTTGATCATATTTCTAACGGTCACTTTCCAAAAAACGAAAATTACCGGGAAGCCGCGTTGGAACATGTTCATTATTTACTTGGAAAAAATGCTCTTAATCAATGTTATGTTTCAGGTTTCGGTTCAAAACCAATGCGAAATCCTCATCACCGCCCTTCGGTCGCTGTTGGAAAAGCCGTACCAGGCATGGTATCAGGCGGTCCGAACGGACATACAAGGGGGGATGTAATTTTGCATAAAACTTGCGAAGGACTACCACCGATGAAATGTTTTGTCGATCATATTGAAAGCTGCGCTTCAAATGAAATTGCCATTTATTGGAATTCTTCTGTTTATTTTGTATTATCATACTTAGGATTTTGATACTTAAAATATAATTATTGTTTTATTTTAATCAAATTGGGATTATAATAAGTAATTAAGGAGAGAACCTGATGAAAATGAAACTTGTAGCTTTATATTTGGCTTTGTGCCTAAGTATACTATTGTCCGCTTGCACTCAGAGCGGGATACGTACCGTGGTCATTTATACAAGCGCGGAGGAAAACCGCCGTGAAGCAATGCAGGTTGACTTAAACGCCAGGTTTCCGAATTACATCATTCGAATCGAATATTATTCCACAGGCGATCTGCTTACCAAACTTTTAAGCGAAGGTACGGATACCGAATGTGACATCATAGGCGAGATGGAATATGCTAATCTTGACAGGATAATTGAGTTACTGGCTGATTTATCAGCATATAACACAAGTGTTTATACTGCTGATATGATTCCAAATGAACCAAGATACCTGCCGTGGTATCGTAACGGCGGTTGTATCGCTGTCAATAGAATAGTGCTTTCCGAACGAGGTCTTCCTGTCCCGGAAAGTTATGCCGATTTATTAAACCCCGTTTATCAGGGGTTAATTTCTATGCCTAACCCTTTATCCTCCGGCACTGGTTACATGTTTTTAAAAAGCCTTGTTAACGCATGGGGTGAACAGAGAGCATTTGAATATTTTGACGCGCTTTCGAAAAATATTTTGAGTTTTACAAGTTCCGGTTCCGGTCCTGTTAATGCGTTAAAAGAAGGAGAAGCAGCGATCGGTTTTGCCATGACAGCGCAAACGGTTGGTGCTATTAATGACGGTTTTCCGCTGCGAATTCATTTCTTTGAAGAAGGCTCGCCTTTTTCGCTTTACGGTATCGGTATTATTAAAGGAAAAGAAATACGCCGTGAAGTAAATGAAGTTTTTGATTATATTGTGAATGTTTGGACAGAAATGGACAAACTTCTTTTTTGCCCTGAAAGAATTTTTAATGACAGAGAATTTACACTTCCTAATTTTCCGATAAATATCAGGTATGCTAATATGCTGAACAATACTTCCGAAGAAAAAGAGCGGCTTTTGGAGAGATGGACACACAGATGAATATTAAAAAAAGAATTCTGATTCCTATGGTTGTGTTGGTTGTTTTGTGCGGAAGTGCCGTACTTGCTTCTTCTATATTACTTTTTAGCAGAGAATTAAATGAATCTATGCGGGAAAAAATTATTACCGCGAAGAATATGATTGAATCAGAAATTGATGAAATGAAATCAAAGGCGCGTCTTGCGGCATTTTCAGTTTCTGATAATCAAAACCTCAGCGAAGCAATTATAAATAATGACCGCGCTAGAATCGCAGATATAACTTATTCCTTGCAGGCAATGGCGCAAATTGATTTTTGTAATGTATTAGACAGCGAAGGAACGGTTTTAGTAAGAACATACGACATCGAAAATTACGGTGACAACCTCGCACAGCAGCCTCACATTATTTCAGCTTTGGCAGGAAGGATTGAATCACACATAGTACCGGATAATTTAATACGTCTTGGAGTCGTTGCAAGTTCTCCGATATATTATGATTCAACGAATATCGTAGGCGCTATGTCTTTGGGATTAAGATTAGATACTCAGAATTTTGTATATAATTTAAAAGAAAAAACAGGATGCGAAGTATCGATATTTTTAAACGCTGAACGTATTGCTTCTACAATTATCGGTGAAGGCGGCAGAAGTACAATAGGAATAAATGAAGCGGAATACATAAGCGAAAAAGTGCTGGCGGGAGAATCATTTTTCGATAGAATAAAACTTTTCGAAAAGGATGTGTTAGCTTTATATGTTCCGTTATACGGCGCAAATAACAAAATTATAGGTATGATTTTTGTCGGATATTATACTCAGGAGTATAACCAAAAAATACAAGTTTTTATACTAATTGGCGTGTTAATAACACTTCTTGTGTTTGCTGCAGTGGTGATAATTGCAATATTTATTTCCAGAGTAATTGAACGGCGATTGCAGCAAATGATGAATGAAATAGAAAATATGCGCCAAAGCGCAGAAACAGCTAATGCCGCTAAATCTATATTTTTAGCCAACATGAGCCATGAAATACGCACACCTATGAACAGTATTATCGGATTCTCCGAACTTGCGCAGGATGACAATATGCCGCAAAAATCAAAGGAGTATCTGGATAAAATACAGAGCAGTGCAAAATGGCTGCTTAATATTATTAATGATATATTGGATATATCAAAAATTGAATCTGGAAAAATTGTATTAGAGCGTGTTCCTTTTGATTTGACTGATATTTTTTCGCATTGCCAGATGTTAATTACGCCAAAAGCTGAAGAAAAAGGAGTAGCTCTTTATTGTTACGCAGAACCGTCTTTTAAGAAAAAGATGCTCGGTGATCCTGTAAGACTGCGTCAAATACTTCTTAACCTTCTTTCTAATGCTGTTAAATTTACAAATAAAGGCATGGTTAAACTTTTGGCTTCAATCGTAAAAACAGATGAAACAAATACAACTATGCATTTTGAAATAAAAGACTCAGGAATCGGTATGACACCCGAACAAATTGCAAGGATATTTGAACCGTTTGTTCAGGCAGACGATACTGTTACGAGAAAATTCGGCGGCACAGGTTTAGGGCTTACAATTACAAAAAATTTCATTGAGTTGATGAACGGGAAGCTCATTGTTGAAAGTACAGTTGGGCTTGGCAGTAAATTCAGTTTTGATTTGACATTTGATCTAACAGAAGATTCTTCTGATATACCAACAAAGAAAATAGTATTAAACGATATTGAAAAACCAAACTTTGAAGGTGAAATTCTCATTTGTGAAGATAACAGTCTTAACCAGCAGGTAATTTGTGATCATTTAGCGAGAGTTGGAATAAAAACAGTTGTTGCGTATAACGGCAAAGACGGCGTTGATATTATAACGAAGAGGAAAAAAACGGGTGAAAAACAATTTGATTTAATTTTTATGGATGTACATATGCCTGTAATGGACGGATTGGAAGCATCTTCTAAAATAACTGAACTTGGAATAAAAACCCCTATTGTAGCTTTAACTGCAAATATTATGTCTAATGACATGGAAATTTACAAAAAGAGCGGTATGTATGATACTCTCGGAAAACCGTTTACTTCGCAGGAATTATGGAGCTGCTTATTGACTTATATTCCAACCAATAATTCTACTGCTGTAAATAATCGGCAAGAGAAAGTTTCATCTGACGCGTCATCTGACATGGCAGATGAAAAATTGCTGAAACAGATTACAATTCAATTTGTTAAAGATAATAAAAATATGTACGATGAAATTGTGACATCTATAAATGACGGTGATATAAAACTTGCGCATAGATTGGTACATACGCTAAGAAGCAGCGCAGGTCACTTAAATAAAAAAGCATTGCAACAGGCAGCTGAAGCAGTTGAAAGCTGTCTTGTAAACAATGAAAACCTTGTTTCACAGGAACAAATGGAAAATTTAAAGGTAGAATTAAATACGGTGATAAACGAACTTGAACCGGAAGTTGATAAATATGAAAAACAATTGACGGCGTCAAATGAAAAAGCAGCGCCGTTAAAAAAAGAAGAAGTTCGTGTATTATTGAAAGAATTGGAACCCTTGCTTATGTCGAGCAATATTAAATGCCTTGAATTTACAGACAGCCTCAGGTTAATACCGGGAAGCGAAAAACTTGTTATGTACATGGAAGAATTGGATTTTGAGTCCGCTTTAAAGGCTCTTGAAAGTTTATCTGTATAATTACCGTTATATATATGTAGAAGGACAATAGAGTAGATAAAAAATCCATCGGAGGAAAAATGACTGAAGCTCTAAAAGATATGTTTAATAAAGATTTTTTTGACAGGTTTACAAAAGACTTAAAACTTGTAATTAACGATTTTAATACCCGTAAGTTTGTGTCCCAAATAATGGACGAAAATTGGAAAAATAAAGAATTTAAACAAAGATGTTATCATATCACAGTAGTTCTTAAAAACTTTTTGCCGGCGGATTATAAAGGTGCAGTCGCTAAAATACTTGAATTATTGGATCGTTTAAAAGATACACATGATTATTCAGAAGTAAATGATGAAGCGTTTGGATTATCACTGGAATATGGCTGGATTTTGGATAATTTCGTTGAACAATTTGGTTTAGATGATTATGAAACATCGGTTAAAGCAATAGAAAAAATCACCCAATTTACAAGCTGCGAATTTTCTGTACGTCCTTTTATAATCAAGTATCCGGGAAAAATGATGAAGCAGATGTTGATTTGGTCAAAACATAAACATTGGGGTGTAAGACGGCTTTCATCGGAAGGCTGCCGTCCGCGGCTTCCCTGGGCAATGGCTTTACCAAATTTAAAAAAAGATCCAACGCCAATTATTCCGATTTTAGAAAATCTAAAAAATGATGTATCAAGGTTTGTAAGATTGAGCGTTGCCAATAATTTAAATGATATAGCAAAAGACAATCCAAAAACTGTGATTGACCTTGTAAAAAAATGGCAAGGGAAGTCAGACAATATAGATTGGGTTATAAAACATGGCTGTAGAACGCTTTTAAAACAGGGTAATGCAGAAGCAATGAAAATATTTGGTTTTGATGCCGTTAAAAGTATTACTATCAAGGATTTTAAAATTTCAACACCAAAAGTTAAAATTGGTGAATCATTGGAATTTGGATTTAAATTAATTAATAACAGTGCTAAAAATGTTAAAGTAAGGCTTGAATACGGGCTTTATTACCAAAAAGCAAATAAAACTTTGTCAAAAAAAGTTTGCAGGATCAGCGAAAAGGAATATGCAAAAAATTCGATAACGCCGATAACCCGAAAACATTCATTTAAGGTGGTGACAACAAGGGTATTACATCCCGGACTTCATCAGGTTTCTGTCATAATTAATGGAAAAGAATTTGAAAAACATGATTTTAAACTAATATAAAAGGAATATAGCTTATTATGGAAAATATTTATATGTTTGAGTTGCTACATGTATAAAATATTTATTTTATTATTATTTTTTATTTTTATCTCTTGTGAAAGAAGTAATAATGAAAATAATGAAAGTTTAAATAACAAAATTGATAAAACCCAGGAAATTCCATTAATTAAAGAAGCTCTTATTAATACAAATAGACCTAATCATGAAAATTTAAGTAATGAAGAAGTTTATAGACGGAGTTTTTTTTATACGGACGCAATTGAATCACCGGATTTCATTGAAAAATTAATTATAAATGTATCAAACGGTAAAATAACAACAGATTATAATGTTTCTGATATTGTCAATGTGCATACAAGCGCGGGAGATGGCTATTGGCCAATTGGTGTTGTTACAGATAATTATTTTGTTTATCATTGGGATAGTATTAGATTATTTTTTAATAAAGATATTGATATTAATAAAAGAATGACAATAATTGCAAGAGGGGGTACTAATGAATATGAAACAGTACTGCCGGAATTGTTAAAACTAGATCATTATATTGGATACGATGGTTATTTTACTGAAATAAAATTTGAAAATAAACCATGGTTGAATAATGGCGAAAATCAAAATAAGTGGCAAATTATCGTAAAATCTGATGAAAAAGAATTAATTAATGATGAACTAACCCTAAGATTTTCTTCTTTATTATTTAATGAACTTGATTCAACACCGTTTAAAATAAATAATTTACGAGGAATAAATCCTAATAAAGAATACACATATAGATTTAGAACACAGGATACGGATATTTTAGTTTTATATATTTGGATTGAAGTAATACAGCCAAATATATATGGCTCATTTTATAGACCAATATTATATTTAATACCAAATAATGAAGGTAATTTTTCTGATATAAGAATATCATTGAATGGTACAGAGCATAATGGACAGTTATATTACATTGGAAGATATAAAATAGACAATTTACCTGAACCGGAAAGAGTTTTTCCTGTTTTTGAATCTTTTAGGGTAGCTATTGAATGATGGAAATTACATTACGATTAGAAGAAGAAAAAGATTATAGAATTGTAGAAAATTTAACAAGAGAAGCATTCTGGAATAATCATGTTCCGGGTTGTGATGAACATTTACTTATTCATAATTTAAGAAAATCAAACGAGTTTATTAAAGAACTGGATTTTGTCGCAATACATGAAGATAAAATTGTTGGAAATATTGTATATGTAAAATCAAAAGTTAAAAAAGAAGAAGTAGAAAATTCTGTAATAACATTTGGACCTGTAAGTGTTTTACCGGATTATCAGAATAAAGGAATTGGAAGTAAATTAATAAATCATACAGTCAAATTAGCAAAAGAAACAGGTTACAATGGTATTATTATTTACGGAGATCCTGTATATTATAAAAGATTTGGGTTTATTGAATCAAAAAATTTTAATATAACAAACAAAGAAAAGAAATTTCCTGTCGCGTTATTAGTTTTGGAATTATATCCCGGCGCTTTAAATGGAATAGAAGGTATCTTTGACGAAGGTAAAGTATACGAAGTAGATAAAAATGAAGCGGAAGAATTTGATAAATTATTTCCAAAAAAAGAGAAAGGTTATTCAAAAACCCAGGATAGATTCAATGAATTAGTAGATAAATATGTGTAAAAAAGTAATCATGAATCAAAGTATAAAAATATAGAAAAACAGCCGATTTTTAAAAAAACTATAAAACCCCTTGACAGAATAACATAACAGCGTTATAATAACAGTGTTATGTTATATTTAAAAAGTAGGATTTTTATGGGAAAACCCAAGACAGACCTAGCCCCCAGAATTAGGGAAAAAACACTGGAATTGCTTATGGAAAAAGAGCCTGAGGAAATCTCAACAAGGGACATAGCAAAGGCTTGCGGGGCAACAACAACGTGTATTTATTACTATTATAAAGACAAAGAAACCCTATATAACGAAGTAAAAATTGAATGTGTCGCGAAAATGGATAGTTATATATATGAACAAGTTGTTAAAAAGGCAAAAAAATATGCAAAATCGGGCGGTAATTTTGACTCTTTATATGAAATAAGAGCAGGACTCGAAGCATTCAGGGACTGGGCTTTTTCAAATCCCAGAATTGCGCTTTTAGTTATGGGCAGGCTTAAAGCGGATATTCAAGCTGATAGTGAAAAAATGAAAAAATATTACAAGAGTACAGATTTTGCAAAAGCAACTTTGGAAAAGGCAGTAAAAGAAGGGCTTATACACAGCAAAGACACATTACTGGATGCAAACCTTTGCATTGCTGCTCTTTGGGGTGCAATTGAATCTGTACTTTTAAACAGAACTATTCCTAAATATTGGACACAACAAGGAAGAATAATTTTTACCGATAAAATGATCGATTTACTTTTAGCATCGCTAACGAGGAAAAATTAACAATTATATTTTTTTAGGAGGAATTATGAAAAGTTTAAGAATTTTATTTTTGGTATTTGTTATTGTATGTTTTATCGGTTGTACTGGCTGTAGTTCAGACAGTAAAAGCGTACAAACTGTTATTTCTAATGGAACAATACTTACTATTGAACCAGGCGATCATTGGCAAGGTAGAATGAAAGTATTTATATTTTCAATTAAAAAACATCCGCAATTGGCGATTTGGATTGAAAATAGCGAAGGTGATTATGTTTCTACAGTATTAGTTACCGGAAAAAGCGCAAAAAATAACTGGCAAAGCGCTCCCAAAGAAGGAAGACCGGAAACGCTTCCTGTGTGGAATTTTAAAAGACAAAATAATTCTGAACAGGTTGATACTGTTAGCTCTGCTACTCCAAAGGGAGCTGTAAATATTCAAATAGATAACAGCTCTTTAAATGAAGGACAGGAATATATTATTTACCTGGAAATAAACCATAGTTTTGATTACAACGATTTTTGGACAGATAGTAACTCAGGAGTAAATGGACAGCCTTCATTAATATATCATGCTAAATTTGTTGCTGGCGCAACAGAAAGGATAAACTTAATTCCAATAGGACATGGTTCAATTGACGGCACAAATGGGGATATTGTTGATGACTTTGAAACACTAACAACAGCATTAACAATAATAAAGGATGCTTATATATTTTCAAAATGAATGGTATAAATATGTATCATGAATAAAAATATAAAAATGATTGTCACAGATCTTGATGAAACATTATTTAAAACAGATAAAACTGTATCAGAAAATACAATTAATACCTTAAAAGAATGCCGAAAAAAAGGAATAAAAGTAGTGTATGCTACAGGAAGAGGTAAAAGCGCCGAACAAAATATTTCTTCTTCTATTTTTGATGGAAGAATAATTATGAACGGCGCTATAGCGCAGATTAACGATGATGTAATTTATTATCGTGTTATTCCATGTCAATCTGTAAGGTCGCTTTTAATTGCTTGTGATAAGTATGGACTAAAAATCGCATCACAATTTAACGGTATGGATTATTAAAATTTCAATATTACAAAGGAATGGCCATATTTAAAAGATTTTGAAATTGCAGCATTCGGAGACGATTTAAATGATATTGATATGTTAAAATATTGCGGTATAAGTGTAGCGATGGAAAACGCTCATGATGAAGTAAAAATAGCCGCAGATTTTATCTGTTTAAGCAATAATGAAGATGGCGTAGCGGAATGGATTAAAAAAAATATTTTGGTTTGACAGGTTTTAAATATATTAAAGGAGTTTTCATATGAGCGAATGTAAATGTCATGGGGGAAAAGAAACAACTGATGAAAATGAAGGAAAAAGAGAAATTATCAGGATTATTTGCGGAGCAGCAATTTTCGCAGTTGGAGTTTTATTTGATAAATTAAATATTATAGAATTGTCAGATTACCTAATTTTATCTGTTTATGTATTATCATACTTGATACTTGGCGGAAACATTGTCTTTAGGGCTGTTAAAGGAATATTTAGAGGGAGAGTATTCGACGAAAATTTCTTGATGAGTATTGCTACTATCGGGGCTTTTGTAATTGGCGAATATCCCGAAGCTGTAGGGGTTATGCTTTTCTATCAAGTCGGAGAATTGTTTCAGGAAATGGCTGTCAGAAAATCTAAAAAATCCATTACAAACCTTATGAATATTAGACCTGATTACGCAAACTTTAAAAAAGGCGATGATTTTATAAAAGTTGCGCCCGAAACTGTAAAAATCGGTGATATTATTATTGTAAAACCCGGCGAAAAAATTCCGCTTGACGGTATTGTAATAAATGGCAGTTCAAAACTTGATACATCGGCTTTGACGGGTGAATCAGTTCCAAGAAGCGCAAAGGAAACAGATAATGTTTTATCGGGTTGTGTTAATTTAACCGGGGTTTTAACTATTGAGGTTACAAAAGTTTTCGGCGAATCAACTGTTTCAAAAATTATTGACCTTGTAGAAAACGCTTCCGGCAAAAAAGCGAAAACCGAAAATTTTATTACAATATTTGCACGTTATTATACACCTGTCGTTGTTATTCTTGCTGTTTTGATCGCTGTGTTGCCGGTTTTATTCTTTGGCGGCGAATGGAGAGAGTGGCTGCATCGTTCTCTTGTTTTTCTTGTTATTTCTTGTCCATGCGCCCTTGTTCTGTCAATTCCTATGGGTTTCTTTGCAGGTATTGGAAAATCGGCAAAAAACGGTATTTTAATTAAGGGCGGAAATTTTCTTGAAGCATTTAATAATCTTGATACTGTAGTATTTGACAAAACAGGAACTTTAACCAAAGGTGTATTTAAAGTTACTGCTATTGAAACTGCAGAAGGTTTTTCCAAAGATACAGTGATAGAACTTGCAGCTTATGCCGAAGTTTTTTCTAATCATCCTATTGCTTTATCTATATTGAATGAATACTCAAACCAAAAACCTGATAATAAAATCGATAAAAATAATTTATCGAATTATACCGAAATTTCAGGTCACGGGGTAAGTGTTTCTTTGAAAGGTAAAACAATTCTTGCGGGAAATGACAAACTAATGATAAAAAATAATATAAACTTTCAGGTAACACAAAACACAGGAACAAAAGTTTATGTTACTACAGATGGTAAATTTGCAGGTTACATTACAATATCTGATGAAATCAAAATCGACAGTAAAAACACAATAACACAGCTTAAATTAAAAGGTGTAAGAAAAACAGTAATGCTTACCGGTGATACTCCGCAAATTGCCGCTGTTGTCGCTGATGAATTAGGTATAGACGAAGTATACGCTGGCTTACTGCCTCATGAAAAAGTTGAAAAAGTAGAGCTGCTTAATTTACAGAAAAATAAACTGACATCAAAAAAGACTCTCGCTTTTGTTGGTGATGGAATTAATGACGCTCCTGTTCTTGCTATGGCAGATATTGGCATTGCAATGGGTGGTCTTGGTTCAGATGCCGCTATTGAAGCCGCTGATGTAGTTCTAATGACAGATGAACCTTCCAAATTATGCATTGCGATAGACATCGCGCGATTTACAAAAAAAATCGTTTGGCAAAACATTATTTTTGCTTTAGGGATTAAAGGTGTATTTCTGGTACTCGGCGCTTTTGGAATTGCGAGTATGTGGGAAGCAGTATTTGCCGATGTAGGTGTTTCGCTTCTTGCGGTTTTAAATGCCATGAGAATATTGGGTTTGAAAAAACAGGGGATAAAGTAATTTTATGAATATAAAAGAAAGTGAAATTATATTAAAACCTCTCACGAATGAAGATATAAACCAATTCTGTAAATGGCTGGATAAAGATTTTATTTATAAATGGTTTTGTCCAGATGGAGAAGAAGAAAAGGAAGCTTGGTTAAATGAAGTTAACAATGTAAATGGCAAATATAACCACATGAAACATTTTATTGTTAATTGTAATGATAAAAAAATTGGATTTTGTTTATATATGGATTGTCATTTTGAACAAGAATATTCACAAGAAGTTTATGGAAAAACATTCGATAAAAACTGTGCTTATGAAATAGGTTTCTGTATCGGTGAAGAAGAATACTTAAATAAAAGAATTGGAAAAATAATTTTAAAAAAACTTGAAGAAAAAATATTTGAGATAGGCGGAAAAGAAATACTGGCTGATCCTGATGAGCAAAATATAATATCGATAAAGACATTATTGAGTAATGGATTTATAAAAATTAAGGATCATGCATATGGAAAAAAATGCATAAAAAAGGAGAAATTATGAGTAATACATTTTCTAACAAGTTCGTCGCTGACGAAAAGAATTTAACACTATTGAAAGATACAATGTGGGGACCCAATGCAATACGGCAAGCTGAGGAATTGGCTTCACATTTTACAATTACAAAAGATATGAAAATCCTTGATTTAGGCTGCGGAACAGGTTTATCGGCGTTGTACTTGGTGCAGGCACATGGCGCAAATGTTCTTGCCACCGATTTATATGCTGACCCGACTGAAAATCATGAAAGGTTTAAATCGCTTGGCATTTCGGATAAAATCGTTCCGATGCTGATAGACGCGACACAGCCATTACCTTTTGCAAAGGGTTTTTTTGATGTGATTTTTTCGGTTGGCGCATACAATATGTTTGGCGATAACGATGAAATGCTGCCTAAACTTATTCCTTACGTGAAAAAAGGCGGATATATTGCAGTCGCGTTTCCAGGGTTGAAGTATGAATTTGGTGACAATGTTCCGCCGGAAATGCAACGGTTTTGGGCTGAACCTGATGTAACAAGAAGCGTTCGCGGTATTGAATGGTGGAAGGAATTGTTTAACAAAGCTAAAGGCATAGAAATTGTAAACATCAGCGAAATGTCCTGCCACGGCATAGCTTGGGATGAATACATTAAAAGCCTTGATCCAAATGGCGGTGACAACTTGGGAGACGACAAGTGGACATTGGATATGATGAAAGCAGAAGACGGAAAATATTTTAATACAATTCAATTGATTGCCAAAGTCATCTGAGTATAAACAAGCTGCCTTAATATTATTTAATATTTATGTCATAATCATAATATGAAAATACGCATGGACGAGCTAATTCAATCTATCGGTACTGCGCTCAATATCGTAGAAAGCAGATTATTGGGTGCAAGTAATAATCACGGAAAACGCATTGCAGTTTTATGTTCCCTTATGGCTAAAGAACTGAATATGAACCAAGAAGGAATAAAAGCGCTTACTACCTGCGCTTTATTTCACGATAATGCGCTTACAGAATACATACAATCAGAACATAAAAAGAATGATGCTCAAGGAGTTAACTTTAAACTTCATTGCGAATACGGACAGCGTAATATTGAAAAGCTGCCTTTCAAAACCGATATAAATGATTTTATTTTGTATCATCATGAACGAGCAGACGGCAGCGGCCTTTTCGGAAAAAGAGAGGGAGAAATCCCTGTCGGAGCAGAATTGATTGCGATAGCAGATATGATTGATGTTAGTCATCATTTACAGCGTTTTCCGGTAGAAAAATTACCGTTACTAAAAAAAGAAATAGAAAATCAAAAAGGCAAGTGTTACACAAAAACAGCAGCTGATTCAATGCTTTCCATCTTAAACAAAGATACAATATTATCACTTAATGATGAAAGTATTAATAAAACTGCCTCCCAATTATTGCCTGCATGGGAAGTAGAAGCAAATGATGAAACTATTTTTCGTCTTGCTGATTTAACTGCTAAAATTATTGATTATGCATCTGTTTTTACAAGAAAACACTCTGTTCAAATCGCGAATAAAGCCTGGCTTATGAGCAGTTATTATAATTTTGATTCTACTATGCGGGCAAAAATATATTTAGCTGCGGCAATACATGATCTTGGAAAACTTTATACACCTACAGAAATATTAGAAAAACCCGGGAAACTTGATGAAAATGAATTTAATATAATAAAAGATCATGTCAGAGGTACTTATGATCTATTAAGCGTTATAACAGGGTTTGAAGATATTTGCCGTTGGGCTTCAAGTCATCACGAAAAACTGGATGGTACAGGATATTGCTTTGGAAAAAAATCGGAAGAGCTGGACTTTATATCACGTCTTCTTGTTTGTACAGATATTTATCAAGCTGTTTGCGAAGAACGCCCATATCATCCTGCACGAAACCACAATGATACAATGCAGGTCTTAAATGATATGTCGCAAAAAGGTTTTATAGACAGCAATATCGTTAAGGATTACGATATAGTTATGGCGGATTATTCGCTTAAAGATGTACCGTCTCCGGTAAATATATATTAAAGTAAATATTTATTTCAAATTATGGAACTTTTTTAAAATTATTAGTTTTTAAAAGTTCCAATCAATTAAAAACAACATCAAACTGGCGGCAGACCATTTGCGCTGCCTGACGTCCTGTAAACAAAGCTACCGGTAAACCTCCCGGAGATGAAAGCCTATGACCTGCGAAATATAAACCACAAATGTTTTCGATAAAACCAGGGTAGGATTTCATTTTTTCTCCTGCGCTTGCAATACTCATCCATGAACCGCGGTATGCGCCTGTGTACCGCTCGTATGTCAAAGGAGTTGCGACATCAATTACTTCGATGTTACCTTCCATCTGCGGATATTTTTGACAGATAACACGTTTTATTTTGTCTGCGATGTTTTGTTTTTCTTCATCGTATCGTCCCTCTTGTTTTGCTTTTTTCCAAAAATCGTAGGTGTCACCCATTAGTGCGGTAGTAATGGAAGTGCAGCCATCGGGAGCATAACCTTTGAAACCGGAATAATTGTAAAAACCAATTTCTGTTATTTTTTCTCCCGCAAATAAAACAGGCTCTGTTAGTTCCCATGAAGGAATCGGATCATGAGGAATTTCTGTTTTTACTCCTATACCTATAAAAGTGCAGGCAACCGGTTTTGTTTCGCTGCAAAGATCTTTTACCCATTTATCTTCTAATGGCGTATCAAATAATTGGTTAACTGCCGCGATTGTTTCCTGAGTTACAATAACAGCATCGGCATTAATTATACTGGATGAATCGTTATCGAGTGTTACGCCTGTTGTAATTCCATTTTCAATATTAACTTTTTTTACCTTTGTTTTAAGTAAGAGTTTTCCGCCAAGGTCAGTAAATGTTTTTACCATTCTTTCTGTCATCGCTAAAGAGCCGCCTTCTGGGTATCCGCCGTCTCCTATATTAAGTGTAGCCAATGTACCGATAATGCTAATGGCAGAATATTCATCCGGTACTATGTTAAACAAACGCCGCAAACCTTTGTGTTCAAATTGCTGAATGTACTGTTTACTTGAAATGTTTTTTAATCTGTTTAAAACAGGAAACGCGGGCAGCATTTTAAAAAGTGTACCCATTGTAAAGCGTTTTGGGTTTTTTGATTTAACACCTTTAATATCAAAAACCGGCATTTGTACATTAGAGAATGCTTTAACATCTTTTAAAAGACGATTGAGTATCTTTTTATCGTTAGGCGAAAGAACAATAAGTTGTTCATTAATATTCTTTTTATCGGTAAATTGTTTAATCGTTTTATCAATATTTCTGTACAGGTTAAGGGTTTGCCCGTTATATTCCACTGCGGCAAAAGGATCAGACAGTAATACTTTAATATCATCGTCTAACGCTCCTGTTTCTTTCCAGACCTGGTAAAGTTCAGTTTTGGAGCTGGAACCTGTAAGCCAATGAACCGCGCCTTCAAATAAATACCCTTTGCGTCTCCAGCTTGTACACGTGCCTCCTGCGATAAAGTGCTGTTCGCATAACGTTACGTCAAAACCGCTTCTTAACGCGTAAATCGCGGCTGACAATCCCGCGATACCAGCTCCTATAACAACTATTTTTTTCATATTAATTTCTCCTTCTTAAAATATCTACAATCCATTCACTGTCAGGAATCGGATTGTCAGGGAATAGAGCGGCTTGCTCTGCAATGCCTTGTACCGCTCCCCAATATGCAATCGCAAGCGCTGTAGGATCTCCATCTCTGATAGTGCCGCTTTTCTGTCCTTCTTTAATTTTTTCAATAGATGAAGAAAAAATTTTATTTGCCGCCAACAATTTTTTTACCGATTCAGGCGCGGCGTCATTACACCCAGCTTGTTTCATCAACACAAACATCTTGGCAACAAACGGCATTGTTTCTATGTATTTAAAAATCTCCCTAACCGCTGTTTGAAAAAATGTAAACGCGTCTCCTTTGATATTGTCTAATAAACCTTGCGGTCCTGAAATGCCGAGTTTTATCAGTTCTTCATACAATTTTTCCTTTGTTTCAAAGTAATGAAACAACAAACCTTCGCTTATACCCGCAGCTTGCGAAATATCCAGCGTTTTTGTGGCGGCATACCCCTTGCGGATGAATAAATTGAGACCCGCAGAGAGTATTTCCTCCCTGCGTTTTTCCTTCTGTTCTGACCTACCCATTATTGAGTGTCTCCTCATTGAGTATATACTCAAATATTAGGATGTTTTTTGGAGTATGTCAAGTAGAAAATGAATATTATTATTTGCTTTCTATCTTATTAATTACTTTTTCAATCAGCAATACAGCTTCATTATATTCGCCGTTTAACTTGTATTTCAAAATCTGCCTGATATTATCATAGATATCATCGACGATTTTATCGCCGATACCTGGAGCAAAAACCATATCTTTTAATTTTTTTGAAATTTCACCTATAACACCGGCATCGTAATTTTCAAAAGCTGTTTTAAGCCTGATAAGATCGGATTTTAAAATGTTTATATCTATGGGTGTACCGCCGGTTTTATTCTGCATTACTAACAAGGCTTCTCGTATATTAATTAATAAAGTATCAAGGTTTGTTAAAAATGTGCCGGTGTTTTCATATATATAATTCGTGTCCAAACGCTGCCCGGCAATTTCCAAAGACATTGCGGCGTCGGATAAACTGTCCGCTCCGATATTGGCTGACGCGCTCTTGAGCGCATGGATATGTGTCGTAAATAAATCTAGATTGTCATTTTTTAAACAGTTTTGTATTTCAGATATTTTGGAAATGCTGTCATCACAAAATAGGGAAAGAGCGTTAAGGTAATTATTAACTTTTCCGCCGATCATTTTAATACCCTTATTAACATCGATTCCTTCTATGTTTATTATAATGTTAATTTTATTCATAGAAACTGCGGATTCTGTTTCAATAAAATAATTTTGAGTAACAGGCTCTTGCTGTTTTTCTTTAGGAAGCCACTTGCCAAGTATTGCCTTAAGTTTTTGCGTGTCAATTGGTTTCGACAGAAAATCGTTAAAACCATTTGCGATTAACATTTCTTTTGTACCCGACACTGCATTAGCAGTAAAAGCAATAATGGGAACATTAGTATATCCCATTGCCCTGATCCGTGCTGTAGCTTCAATGCCGTCCATTTCCGGCATCATTTGATCCATAAAAAGAATGTCGTAATGAACAGATTTTATCGCCTCGATTGCTTCCGCACCGCTGGAGCATAAATCTATGTTCATGTTGTAAGGCTGCAGCAACCCCTTCGCTACAATGAGGTTTGTGTTTATATCGTCAACAATCAGTACTTTGGCGTCAGGAGCCGAGAAATCCGCCGTAGAATTCTTATTAGTAGAATTTTTATTAAAAGAGCGAGTATAGTTATCGGAAATACCATTAAGAATATTTGCAACCGGAATAGAAAAAATCGGCGTGGTCAATATATTGATGTTTGGGATTGATATAATTTCTCCGAACTCTGCAATAAGGACAATCTTTGCTTCGGTTTTAGCATCGCCGTATATATCCTTCACACTATCATACAAAGCAGCCGCTAAAAACAAAAACGAGTACCGGTTATTGATAAGCTCATCGCCAAACTCTGAAGCGGATGAAACTGTTTTGTGTTTTAAACCTAAATTATTTAAAGTGTTTGTGATAGAGTTAATACGGATTTCGCACTGTTCAAAGATAAGCACGTTATGATCTTCAGGATGGCTGACCTGTATTAATTTTTTATGATTCAAAACTTCTTGCGGTAAAATAACGGTAAAAGTTGAGCCTTCGCCGATTTCTGAATCGACATGAATTTTTCCGTTCATAACGTTAACAAGGCTGTTAGTTATAGCAAGACCCAGTCCAGTACCTTCACTATCCTTGTTCTTTTTTATGTCAAACCGGGTAAACTCTTCAAAAAGCGATGTTATATTTTCTTTTTTTATGCCCCTGCCGCTGTCTTGAATTTTTATGATAAGATTAAACTTGTTATCATTTATAATTTCTCCCTTAACCGAAAGCGCCATGTATCCTTTTTCTGTATACTTTACAGCGTTGCTCAAAAGATTCAATATTATCTGACGGATCCTTACCACATCTCCTTTGAAAAAACTTGGCATATTACTGTCGATGTCCGCCATAAAACTTAATCGGGAATCCAATGCCATTGGTTTTATGATATTGATTACGTCGCTGATCAGCGATGACAATTGGTAGTCTTCCATTTGGACTTCCAATTGACCGGTTTCTATTTTTGTGAAGTCCAGAATATCATTAATTATATCAAGCAGGTTTTCGCCGGCTTGTTTTATGGTTGAAATAAATTCTGCGGCAGCTTCGGGTAATTCTTCGCGCAAGGATAATTCCGACATCCCTATAATCGCGTTCATAGGTGTACGTATTTCATGGCTCATACGGGCAAGAAAATCGCTTTTTGAACGGTTTGCCTGCTCTGCTATTTCTTTTTTTGCAGTGATTGTTTTATTCAAACTGATCTGCGTATCAATATTCATTCTG
>WQYB01000044.1 GCA_009781475.1 Treponema sp. | reverse complement strand
GTACGTAATCTTGTCACTTTTTCCTTTACTCATAAAGGAATCTTATCATGTCTTCCGATCTTTGTAAATTTTCACCTTAAAAAAGGCTGCCCAAGAATTACTTCTCGGACAGCCCCTTTTATTATTTCCTAGTTTTTTATATTAGGTTCCTGCTTGTCCTTCATTTGGTCCCTGGTTTGGATTTGCGTTCGTAACAGTAACCGTTGCTACCGCTGTTTTTGTAGGATCAGCTACAGATACCGCAAATACATAAAGAGTCGGGTTCCATTCATTAGGCGCAACTGTAAGTAATCCATTTGCATTAATGTTAGTACCCGGCGCTACTGCTCCTGTACCTGCAGCATTTGAACTTACTCTCCATGTTACGGCTGTATTTGGGTTATTTGTGCCTGTAACAGTAGCGTTAAATTGAACAGTTCTGTTTGTTTGTGTTGAACGAGTTGTTGGGCTTATAGCTACGCTTGTTACAGTTGTTACAGCAGGCGGAGTTACTGTAGAAGGAGGCGTAACTGTGGCAGGTGGTGTAACTGTTGAAGGCGGTGTAACAGTAGAAGGCGGAGTTACAGCGGCATTTGCGCTTACATTAAATGAGACACTGCCGGATTTTGTGGTATCAAATACCGATGTCGCAAAAACAAATAATATAGATGAAGTTTCATTAGTTGATATCGTAAGCAGTCCGCTTGAGTTTATTCTTGTTCCTTGTGCGACAGCTCCTGAACCTGCTGCATTTGAGCTTACTCTCCATGTTACAGCTGTGTTAGGAATATTTGTACCTGTAACTGTGGCGTTAAACTGTATGGTGCTGCCGGCTTGTATTACCTGATTTACAGGGCTTACTAATACACCCGTAACATTGGGGATAAGTATTGAAACAGAAGTCGTGCCAGATCTTGTGGGATCTTGTACAGAAGTAGCGATAACATAAAGCGTTCTAAGTGTTTCATTTGCTGATACAGTAAGAATGCCGTTTGAATTTATGCTAGTACCAGGTGTTACAGCTCCTGAACCTTCAGGATTTGAGCTTACTCTCCATGTTACGGCAGTATTGGGTTCATAAGTTCCTGTTACCGCAGCTCTGAACTGAAGAGTGTTTCCCGCTATCATTTGCTGATTTGCAGGACTTACCGTTACGCTTGTTACTGTCGGAACAACAATATTTACAGAAACACTGTTTGATACTGAAGGGTCTACAACAGAAGTACCGATTACAAAAAGTGTTCTAAGGGTTTCATTTGCTGATACAGTAAGTAAACCGTTGGCATTAATACTTGTACCCGGTGTTACAGCTCCAGTACCGGCGGCATTGGAACTGACTCTCCATGTTGCGTTATGGTCAGGGCTATTTGTGCCTGTTACCTGCGCCCTGAATTGCATAGTTCTTCCGACAGCAACAGTTTGATTTGCGGGAGTGATATTTATTCCCGATACTCTTACAACTCTTATTTCTTTCATATCAGAAAAATCATCCTGGGTTGATCTTGCTATTACAAAAAGAACAGAAGCTCTTTCATTAATATCAACATAAAGAACATTATTGGAAATAAAAGTTCCGCTTGCGACAGATCCGCTTCCGTCTCTTGTAGAACTGACTATCCAAATAATACTGCGTCCTGTTACAGTTAAACTAAGAGATCCGCCCGGTCTAACCGATAACATACTTCCGTAAGTTCTGATAGTTACCGAATAAAGAATGCTGACGCATCCCATAATAAATAATGCGATTATTGCTGAAAGAACAATAAAACTTGATTTTTTGCATGTTTTCTTCACTTATTTCTCCTTAAATCTTTATGATTATATTCATTATATCTCATAATTGTCTTTATTTGTATAGCGTTCTATATGTATAAAACCCGATATAAGCGAATAGATTACAATTTCCAGGCGGCTTTTTAATTTAGTTTTATGCCTTATTTTGGTCATATAATTTCTTATAGTGCCTTTGCATAAGTTCAATTCTCCGGCAATTTGAGAGTCTGTTAGTCCTTGCGCAAGAAGTCTAATGATATTGCGTTCTACAGGAGAAAGTAATATTGATTCAATATGATTTGGATGGTTTATTGATGTGTTTTCTTTAACTAATTTGGTAATTATTGACTCATTTATATAATGCCCGCCCAGATAAATAATATTTATTATATGCGTCAGTTTATTTATATCTGATTCTTTCAGTAAAAATCCTGAAGTTCCGGCAATTATCGCAAGGCTTGCATAATTGAAATTTATATTTTCATTATTATCAAATAAAATAATTATCTTTGTAAAAGACGACCTTCTGCGGATAATCCGAACCAGTTCAAGTCCGTTTTCGTTTGTTAACTGCAGGTCAAGAATAATTATATCCGGTTTTAAATGTTCCGATTTGATAATCGAACCGGCTTCATCTTTAACAATGTCAATTATGTGAAAATCTTTTTGATTAGCTAAAACCGCAAGTATATTTTTTTGATCTTCATCAAATCTGGACGCAATGAGTATATTAATCAAGTTATCTTTTTTCTCCTAAGTGTCTAAAGAAAATTTCATAATTTTTTTTGTAAGAGTCAAGGAAAAAATACGGGAATTTGTATGAAATATAGATAATTATGAATGATTGTGATATACTATTTTTACAGTAATTAAAACAAACTCTTGACAAAAATCTGCTTTGACAATAACCTTCCATAAAAAGACTAAAAAAAGCGGGGTAACTTGAAAACAATTTTTATAGTAGATGACAGTGATACTAATCTTGCATTGGCGGAGCAAGCTCTGGAAGATCACTTTAATGTAATGACTTTACCATCGGCAGATAAGATGTTTTCACTTCTGGAAAAGATAAAACCAGATTTAATATTACTTGATATTGAAATGCCTTTAATGAACGGCTTTGAAGCGCTGGAAAAGCTAAAATTAAATAAATCATGGTCGGATATACCGGTTCTTTTTCTTACAGGAACCTCAAATGCGGATATCGAAAATAAAGGCTCAAAACTGGGAGCCGAAGGCATTATTGTTAAACCCTTCACCTCTCCTGTACTGCTTGAGCGGATAAATGCCTTGATTTAATTCCCTTTTTTCATCATTTAGATTATACTGAAAGATACAGGATGAGGTGATCTCATTTTTATTCGGGGGGTATAGTGCGTTCGATTTTTGAAAAAAGCAAGGCGTTAAATTCCATTAATACTCAGATTTTCATTATAATTGTCGCATTTTTGATAATTGGCATCGCAAGTTTTTCTTTTTATTACCGTAACGAAAAAATCCATTTAGTCAAAGATTTAATGGATTTTCTTAATTTCATTGAGCACGAATTGATTTCCGATCTTATGGAACCGGAAACGCTTCTTTATAATTATTCACAGATTATCCGCAATAAACTTTTAAAAGGAGATGATGAAAACACGTTATCTGCGTTTTTAACATCCACCACTGATTTTATAACAAATGACAGGGAATATATGTCCGGATACAGGACTTTGCACGGCTATTTTTTTAATTGGGGCGGCATTCATCAAGCAGATTTTGTGCCGGAAGAAAATTTATGGTATCAAAGCGCTATTGACGCCCGCGGCAGAATAACAATTTGCGGACCTTATAAAGATATAACAACAGGAATAAATATATTTACATTCTCAAAATATATTACAGATGATGAAGGAAAACCGTTAGCTGTCATTTGCCTTGATGTAGAAATGAATATTTTATCAAAGTATATAAGTGTAAGCAGTTTAACGCCAAACAGCTCTTTAATTATATTTAATGACGATCTTGATATTCTGGCTTATCAGGATCGGAATGTTTTAGGTTTAAAATTATACAGTATAAGACATAACATAATGGATCATATACATGAATTGGAAATGGGTCGATTGGATAAAGTATATACAATTGGAGGTATTTCTGATAGATCGGCTGCACGTTTCTCCAAAGTTAAATACGGCTGGTTTTTGGGTTTAATTGTACCTTTAAATGAATATTACAGCAATTTAACCGGCATGGCTGTATTTTTATTTGTTATCTGTTCAATACTGGCTTGGGGTTTGTGTACTTTGTTATACAGTATTTCCAAAGCAAAAATAAAATCAGATTTAAGGACACAGCAAAAAAGCAATTTCCTTGCAACTATGAGCCATGAAATACGCACTCCCTTAAATGCCATTTTGGGAATGACAGAAATACAAATGCAAAATACGATACATCCTCCTTCTACAAGTGAAGCGTTTATTAAGATAAACAATTCAGGAAATTTACTTTTAAATATTATAAACGACATACTTGATCTTTCCAGAATCGAATCCGGTAAACTGGAATTAACTCCTGTTAAGTATGAAGTTGCAAGTTTAATAAATGATGTTATTCAGTTAAATTATATCCGTTATGACAGTAAACCTATTGAGTTTATAATTGAAATTGATGAAAACATTCCTGCCGTATTGGTAGGTGACGAACTTCGCATTAAACAAATTTTAAACAACCTTCTTTCTAATGCTTTTAAATATACAGACAGCGGAGAAGTTAGATTTTCTGTTAATGCAGAATGTATAGGAAGAGGCGGCGGAATTAATGTTACGCTTGTTTTTGAAATTAAAGATACCGGGCAGGGAATGACACCGGAACAGATTAAAAAACTTTTTGACGAATATACACGTTTTAACATGGAAGCAAACCGTACAACAGAAGGCGCAGGGCTTGGTATGACCATTACACGCAACTTAATAGAACTTATGTACGGAAAGATTGATGTAAAAAGCAAAGTAGGAGAGGGTACGGCAATAAATATCCGCCTTCCGCAAAAAACAGACGGCATTGGAATCAGCGGCATATTGGGAAAAGAAATGGCGGAAAACCTTCAAAAATACCGCCTTGATAATGCTGTACAGTACAAAAAAAACAAAATAACACATGAGTATATGCCTTACGGCAGAATATTGATAGTTGATGATGTAGAGACAAACCTTTATGTTGCAAAGGGATTAATGGCGTCTTATGGATTAAAAATTGATCTTGCAAGCAGCGGATTTGAAGCGATTGATAAAGTTAATGAAGCCGGAATTTACGATATTATTTTTATGGATCACATGATGCCTAAAATGGATGGCATAGAAACAACAAAGAGAATCCGCGATATGGGATATACACAGCCGATTGTTGCTCTGACAGCTAATGCCATTGCAGGGCAGTCGGAAATGTTTTTGAATAACGGTTTTGATGATTTTATTTCCAAACCGATAGATGTTCGATTATTGAATATATTGCTAAATAAATTGATACGCGACAAACAATCGATAGAAGTAATTGATGCCGCACACAAAGAAAAAGCGGAAATGGAAAAAAAGAAAGGTTTTGATCACGGGCAGCTTGATTCCCAGTTGGCGCAAATATTTGCAAAAGACGCTGAAAAAGCGGTTAATGCTATTGAAACATGTTTAAAAAATAATCTTAATGATGTAAACAATTTCCAAATGTATATTATAAATATACATGCAATGAAAAGCGCACTTGCAAATATCGGAGAAAATGAACTTTCTGTCATTGCTTCCAGACTGGAACAGGCAGGCAGGGAAAAAGACATTAATGTAATAATTTCTGAAACATCGGAATTTCTTGAAAAGATAAATATGGTTATTAATGAAATTAAACTTAAAAACAAAGATAATAATAACGTTGAAGATACACAAGATGCTTTGGTTTTTCTCAATGAAAAATTAATAATTATTAAAGATGCGTGTACGGCACTCGATAAAAAAACCGCAAAAAACGCATTAGCCGAATTAAGGGAAAAAACCTGGTCTTTGAACACAAAAGAGCTTATTAATTCCATTGCCGAACATTTACTGCACAGCGAATTTGATGAAACATTGGCTCTTGTTGATAAACATATAAAATAATTTTTAATTCTATCTTCTTAATTCACGCGACCTTGCATAAAATAGATTTAAATTTTCTGCAGGGGTAACTTCCGTTCTAATATTGTTTAAAAAAAGCGGGTAAGGTTCCATGTATAAAAGTTTTCCCTGGTAAAAAGCTAAATGGATAAAAAGCCCGTACGCGCCGCCTTCTATGTGTCCCATGCCGCCGAAAACATAATTTCCCAAAGACCAAAAAACAGGTTTGCCGTTTACCCATTCAAACCCCTGTACAATATGCGGATGTGTTCCGATAATAAGGTCTGCGCCGGAAGCGATTAAATCGGTGTAAAGCTCTCGTGTCGCATCATCCGGTTTTAAAGACCATTCAGTGCCGCCGTGGAAAACTACAACGTTTATTGAATCAGGCGAAAACTTTTGTTTTAACATTTCCCTGCCGCCTCTTCCAACATGCAGCATACCCGCTCGATCTATTCCAGCCGCCGCGCTAACCCCGTCCCAGCCGTTCATTTCCCGCGGGAAGGAAGCAAGCCCGAAAACTTGTACAGTTTGATTTCCCTTTGAAAAAATAAACGGATCAGATGCTGCTTCGATATCAACACCAGCACCGACAAAACCTATTCCCGCACGGCTTAAGTTTATTAGGCTGTCCAAAAACGCTTCTTCTCCATAATCAAATGTGTGGTTGTTGGCGTGAAGCACTACATTGATACCTGTATCCCTAAGCGCGGGAGCAACTTCCGGGATAAATCGGAAAGTGTATGTTTTTCTAGCTCTCTCTCCCAGTAAACTTATCGGTCCTTCCAGGTTAACGATAGAAACATCGGATGATTTTAACAATTGCGCAGTAGCGCCAAAGATACTTTCAGGACCTTCCTGTAATAAAAGTTCTGTAGCTCCGCGCTCAAGCATCATGTCTCCGCCGGATGCGATCCATATTGGCTGCGGCATTGGCTGTATTAAAGGTTTTGGTATTTGTTTTAAAAACTCTTGCAATAAATTTAATTTTGCTTCGATTGTTTTATTTACTTTGATATTTTCATCGATTTTAATTTTGATACCTGTTGTTTCAATTAAAGGATAATCTTCATCACCGATAGTCTTGCCGTCTACTCTGAGCGCCACAAATGGTGGTTGGAGTTCATCGATTTGGATTATTTTTTCAGTGCCATTTAAACACGCATCAAGAGTTGTGTTTGTGCGCTGGGCAAGCGCATCATCGCTCGGTATAAAGTATTTTTTTGATATTATTATTTCTATTAAATCTTTATTTGATATTTCATATTCCCATGATGTAAAGAATTCGATAAAAAACGCAGGCTGCTGGTTTTTTGTATTAGTGTCAGTATTGTTTGGCAGATGATGTAAACCAATATTTTTAAACTCTTCAGTTTCAAAAAGTGATTCTAAAAATGCGATTTCCTGTGTGTAATCATTCAAATCAAAATCCGAAATTCTGATAGTAAGATAATCAATCGAGTTACCGCAGCCGCATAAAAATATGCAGCATAAAACAAATAAAAATATTTTCATTTATTTATTATCATAGATATTTTTATTATTAACAAGTTAATCTTATGCTACAATTAAATATGCATTTAAAAGAAGCAAAAGGAATTTTAAGCGCTCACAACGGCATGAATATTTCAAGGGGTTGTACACATGGCTGTATCTACTGCGATTCCCGAAGTAAATGTTATCAAATAAATCACGACTTTGAAGATGTTCAGATAAAGTCCAACGCTCCTTCTCTTTTGGAAGATGCATTAAAAAGGAAACGAAAAAAGTGCATGATCGGCACGGGAGCTATGAGCGACCCGTATATCGATATCCCCGAAAATCTAAATAATATCCGTTCATGCCTTGAAATAATTGAAAAATACGGCTTTGGTGTCGGGATTCAAACCAAGTCAGATTTAATTCTGAAAGACTTAGATATTCTTGTTAAAATTAATAAAAAGGCAAAATGTATTGTACAAACAACTTTTACAACTTTTGACGAAAACTTGTGCAAAATAATCGAACCAAATGTATGTACGACAAAACGCCGTTATGAAGTTTTAAAAATCATGCAGGAGAACGGCATACAAACAATCGTATGGATGTGCCCGTTTTTGCCTTTTATAAATGACACGGAAGAAAACCTTCGCGGTCTTTTGGATTACTGCATTGATGCCGGCGTTTACGGCATTATTTTTTGGGGAATCGGCATGACTTTGCGCGAAGGCAGCCGTGATTATTTTTACAAAAAACTCGATCAGCATTTTCCCGGGCTTAAAGACAAGTTTCATAAAAAGTACGGCTATAGTTATAATATAACAAGCGACAATAACGATAAGTTATATAAGTTAGCGCAAGAAATCTGCAATGAGCATAATATTGTTCTTGGTGTTGATAATTTATTTAGGTACATGGGAATATTTGAATCTCCCAGCGAAGCTTCCAGGGTAAGTAAAATGAATGAACAGATTGAATTGTTTTAACATTAAAAATTATCTTGCGTTATTAAAAAATGTATTTATGTGATCCATTAGTTCTATATTAAGTTCATTTGCTTTAAAAACATCGTAATTATTTTCCAATGCCCATTGCTGTACTGAAGCTCTTCTGTTTTTTGATCTATATTGTTTCCAGCTTTCATGCGTCCATTTTACATATTCCCTTTGTTCTTTTGAGCAAAACACAAAAGCGTGACCCGCAGCTTCTTCACCATCAAAATAAATAATCTGCGCAAGCGGATTTGTAATACTTTCGCGGTGAGCATAAATAGAAGATGTTTGTGCAAATATAACATCATCATCAGAACTTTGAATGATTAATACAGGAATCCCGGCTTTGTTTATTCCATCTACCGCTGTGAGTTTTGATGTTTCACCGAACATTCGCTCTTCGATATTTCTGATATTTTTGGAAAATACATTAAAAAATTTACCGACCGTTGATACTCCCAAATCATTTATAACTTCATTACCGTTATTAAAACCTGCAAAACTGACAACAGCGTTTATTTTATGATCGTAATTCAATACTGTGCAGGCTGCAAAACCTCCCCAGCTGTGCCCTGCAAGCATTATTGGCAGATGATTTAATTCTTGCGAATTGCTGATATAAAAAAGCGCGGCATCTAGATCAAAAAGCGACTGCGTAAGACCGCGAACACCTTTTCCTTGACTTCCGCTGACCCCTGTATTGTTATATGAAAAAACTCTCCAGCCGTTATCTATAAAATACATAATCATTTTTAAATAATAATCGGCTGTGTTTCCCATCCCGTGAGAAATTATTACAAGACCGTTATTATTTTCTGCGCCGTAAATAAAACCTTGTAATAGATTACCGCCGGAATTAAAATATATGTTTTCCCTCGGGTATTTTTCCTGATCAATATCTTTCCATGTGATAAATGTATGAAATTGTTTATCCGGTATATCTTCTGTTCTGCTGAATGCATACGAGTATGAAATATTTGCTAAAATTGCGCACCCGCAGAAAACCAAGCATAAAGAGAATGTAAATAATATTTTAGTAATGGTTTGTAGTTTTACCATATTTTTACCTTTGTTATTTTTATTATACTGCTTAATATATTAAAAACAATTGAAGAACGTTGTAGTTACCGCGGTTTAATTAAAGAGGTAACATGGTTTAAAGTAGAGTGATGAGAAACACTTGACGTACGTTAACTGGCAGAGTATAAATACTTATGAACACATTAGAAGTTATTAAAAAACGCTACAGTTACCGAGGCTCGTACAAAAGTACACCTGTCCCCCGCGAAGATTTGAAAAAAATACTGGAAGCAGGTCTTGCGGCTCCAAGCGGCTGCAACAAGCAGACAACTTCCCTCATCGGTCTTGATGATCCGCAATTAGTAAAATCTGTTTCAAATATCGTAAAGAAAAACGGTTTTGGCGGCGATGGCGCTCCGGCAGGGATTTGTGTATTAACGCAAAAAATCCCCGCATGGGAAGATAATTATTATTACATTCAGGATTACTCCGCCGCTATCGAAAATATGTTACTCGCCATTACGGCACTTGGTTATGCAAGCTGCTGGATCGAAGGACAGGTAACTTGCAGCGCCGAAACACAAAACGAGATAGCCAAATTGCTTAACATTCCTGCCGATTACATCGTTGTCGGGTTTTTACCTGTTGGTGTTCCAGAAAGCGAAGGAAAACGACCTGAATACAAAAAGTTTGAACAGAGGGCTTGGTTTAACGGGTTTGGGTTATAAAAACATCGCCATATAAAGTGGATAAGTATCAACTTTTTTTGATACATTTACGTTATTCGACGATAATTTAATACCATGTTCTACGCCGTAATTATTGATAATATTTTTCATCGATTTTGATTTAGTATTTTCGGCGGATTTTACTCCTATTGCGGCAGTATACGATCTCTTTGCAAAAGAACTTTCTTGCCTGATAAAAAAATCAATTTCTATCTGTCCTCGATGTTCAAAATAATATAATTTTTTTCCTGACTTACCAAAAATATCGGCTATTATATTTTCGTAGATCGCACCTTTATAAATACCTAAATTACCGTCAATAATATCTGACCGACAGCCTTCTTCTAACAATGCAACCAGTAAACCAGTATCCTTCATATAAACCTTGAACGTATCATTCATAACATTACTTTCAAGAGGTAACTGAGGAGCACGAAGATTATAACTAAAATTGATAATACCCGCTTCATAAAGCCATTTCAAACTGCCTGCAAATTTGCGAACCGTTCCCTTTTTTTCAACATTACTGTATTGAAACTTTTTATAGTTTTTTGCAAGCTGCTTCGGAATACTGTCAAAACAAGAACGCGCCTTTACTTTTTCGCTGCCTTGCGCATACTTTGCGATATCGCTTGCATAATCACTTATAATATCTTTTTGCAATTTTAGAACCGAAGAAAAATTATTTGTATCGATAAATCCTTGAACAACACAAGGCATACCGCCTACAACAATATATTCTTTAAAAATATCCATCATGTAATCGTGCATAACATTGGGAACTTTTTCTTTTTTATCAAAATATTCTTTTATATCCAAAATTGATTGAACTGTAACGCCTTTTGCCCATAAGAATTCTTCAAAGTCCAGGGAATACATATCAATCTGCTCGGTATATTCATCAGGATATTGGAAGTTCTTTATGCCGGGCAAAGATTGTGCAGCAATACAATCAAAACGCCCGTCAAGGGTGATAAACTCTAAAGCTGTCTGTGCTTTTGTGCAATTTTGAATCTCATCAAGGATTATCAATGTCTCTCCTGCGACCATTTCTGCATTGGGAACACGCAAGGTAATTTGTTTAATAAGGCTTTCAATGCCAAAATTGTCCTCAAAAATCGTTTTATAAGCCGGATTTTCTTCAAAATTGATATAAACACAGTGCCGATAATGTTCCTCAGCAAAATGCTTGATGCTGAAAGTCTTTCCTACATGGCGTGCGCCTTTAATTAAAAGCGCCATTTTTTTGAGTTTATTTTTCCACTCCAAAAGCTGATCATAGACTTTTCTTTGCAACATATCCTAATTATGCATATTTTTACGCCGAATAACAAGGGTGAAATGCAGCTATATACGGTGAATGTGGGGAGGGTAAATAATTGAACTTTAATAAATTTTATAAAAGCGTTGACAATAACCAAACGTTAGGATATAGTTTAAGTAAAGACTAATTTGGAGAAAGATATGGAAAACATCACAAAAACAGTAAAAATTGAAGTGAACCTAAGACAAGATTTGTATAATAGACTACCTAAGGAAGAAAGCAAAAAAGACGCTTATATTAACTTGGCTGTAGAGAATGAACTTAAAGGTGTATCTGGAGCAGCAAAAGCTCTAGGTTCGGTAAAATCAGAAAAGAAAGCTATAACCTCTGCTGAAAACGGAAAAAAAGGGGGTAGACCGAGGAAGATTTTATTTAGCAATTTTGATGCAATGGCAATTAAAGATGGAAAATACTTTATGTTAGAGTTAATTGCCGATCATTGTATGGGTAGAGATGAAATTTGTAAATATCGCCTAGTAGTTTGTCCTGCTGGCGGAACTCAATACGATGTTGAATATCAACCAGAACCGGGAACATTTCCTGACATACAAGATTTGGCAGAAAAAAATGGATTTGAAGTTGTTGATGATTTGGAACAAGCCAGGATATGGGCAAAGAGTAGAAAGTAAAGATGCATAATATTATTTTAATAGGTTCATATCACCGTAATAAAGGTAATTGTAATCACTTTGAATTACTAAAAATATTAGAAAAAATTAAACCAGATGTAATATTTGAAGAAAAACCACCGTCAAATTATGATGTCTATTATAAAGATAAAACAAGAAGTTGTTTAGAAAGTGATGCTGTAAATCTTTATCTAGAAAAAAACAATTTAACTCAAGTTTTGGTTGATGATGATATAATGCCACCAGATAAGTCTGAATATATGTACAACCAAATAGAAAAGCGTAGTCATAATTACAGAAATTTAATCGATACTAATTCTATATACACCGAGCATTATGGTTTTAGGTATCTTAATAGTGTTGATTGCTTAAAATATTATCATGCCATAGAAAATGAAATTGATGAAACATTGAAATTTATTAATGATGAAAAATTATTTCCTATTAGAAAATCTTGGCTTAAATGGTTAGAAAAACGAGATAATGTAATGATGACAAATATTTATAATTACAGCAAAAATAATTACTACAATACTGGTATATTCTTGGTTGGCACAGCACACAGAGGATCAATAATAGAAAAAATACCTGAGTATAATAGTAATGAAGGTATTATACTAAATTTTAATTATAGCGATTATGAGGATATAATTTGAAAAGCCTAGATAAAATGACTTTTTTGGAGAGGTTTAATTTATTGGTTTTTGAGGGTTAGTCTGGCACACGCAGCTAATTATGGCGAATTCGCCATAATTAGCAATCTCATTCTTTAGGAACTTCAGCTGCCATACTGTATGAGTAGCCCTTTTTTGTCATAGGATATTCAAACACAAAAGCTCCCGAATATTTTTTATAATTCTCAGACTGCTCCAAAACCTGTTGAAAAACTTCATCGTCCCATTCAGGGGGATAGCCGTTTTTATAAAGAAGCTTGGTTAAATCCATATTTAGTTCGCTCTTTATATCGTCACGAGTAGCCCAATCAGTATATTTTGATTTGTCGTCAACTAATTTCTTTATTTCTCGAGCTAGAACGATACATTTTTCCTCGGCATACTCAAACTGATGATCATCCCGAACTTTTACCAAGATGTCATAAAATATTTTTTCTTCGTAGGTGATACCCAATTTTTCAAATGAGTTTTTATCTTCTTTTAGATCGTCAATAATTTTGATAATTTCATCTGAAAGACCATTAACAAAATCTGCTACAACTGCGCTTGTGAAGGTTAATTTGTCACGGCTGTTGTATTGCTCCACAACCTTTTTAAGACGTTCATCAAAAACAATGGCTTTTACTTTGTTGGTTTTTCCATAAGCTGATATTGCTCTTTTTAAAAGTTGTAAAAGAGCATTGAATTTAGTAATTGGCATATTTATCTTGGAAAGTTGCTTTTTAAAATCATCTCCAAAAATATCATCGCCTGTTTTATGATTTACGATGTTCTCAATGCCGGAACAGCTTATAGCCTGCATAACCATTTCTTCTACATGGCGGTTCATTATTTCCGCATCGGGCGTGTTTCCTTTTGTCTGTTTATAAATAATTGATCGAATTGCAAGATAAAATTGAGCTTGTTCGATTTCGTTATCCTCAAGGCTACCAGACGGAAAACATATTTCATAAGACGCTTTCAGTTTTAACGTAAGGTTCATAAATCGTGTTTCTATGTCTTTCTTTAATTGCACAAATTCCGCTGCATTATTCAAACAAACAAGGCGTTCAAGAGGAGAACCATTATAGAACTTGTTAGCATTAAAACCATACATTATATTCGATACAAGTTTTAAATGGTTCTTAAAGACATCAAGGGCAACTTTTAACTCATCAACAGGGCTTCCTTGCGGACCAGAGTATTTTTTTACAGCAACCATCATATCTTCTTTTATACCGATGTAATCAACAATAAGTCCTCTGTCTTTACCTTCAAATTTTCGGTTTACTCTGGAAATAGTCTGTATAAGTGTATGGCGTTGTATCGGTTTATCGATATACATAACAGCAAGTGATGGTATGTCAAATCCTGTTATCCACATATCAACGACAATAGCTATTTTAAAATTGGAATTATTTTTCTTGAATTGTTTATCCAGTTTTTTGCGATATTCTCGGTCGCCAAGCAGATTATATTGAGTTTTTTCATCATCTTTATCTCTTGTTGCCACCATTTTAATTTTTTCAAGTGACATTAGTTTATCAGCTTCTTCTTTAGACAATGCCTCATCATTTTCGGACTTCTTTGGTACATTCCACTCTGGTCTTAGAGCTATTATTTCTTTGAATAAAACATAAGCAAGCGTACGATCATCGCAGACAATCATTGCTTTTTGAACGATATTTGGTTTTGTAGAACATAATGCTTCGTAATGGGTAACAATATCCAAAGCAAGTTTCTTTCGCCTTTCAGGGTGTCCAAGTATCTTTTTTAATTCACTCATTGCACGTTTACTTTTTTCTACCTGCTCGGAGTTTGTACCCTCTTCAAGACATTGATTATAATATTTTTGTATTTCCTTTGCCTGATTATCAGAAAGCAGAACTCGCGCAAGGCGGGGTTCATAAGTAATGGGAACAGTTATATCATCATCGCAGGATTCCTGCATTGTATATTGAGCTACTACTCCGCCAAACACATGGAGAGTTTCATCGATGGGAGTTCCAGTAAATCCTAAATAGGTAGCATTGGGAAAAGAATCACGAAGATATTTTGCAAAGCCATAGGTTTTCTTAACTCCCTCATCGGTGATTTTTAATTTTGATCCGTCATTTGTCTGTGTCCTGTGAGCTTCATCGGAAATACAGATAATATTGTTTCTTGCAGAAAGAAGACCTGTTTTTTCGCAGAATTTTTGAATGGTAGTTATAAATATTCCTCCGCTTTCACGGCTTCCCAACTCTTGTTGTAGATCAATTCTGTTTTCGATACTTTTTACATTTTCTTCGTGCAAAAATCTCTTTGAAGCGACAAATAATTCCGATGTCTGGTCGTCAAGGTCTTCTCGGTCTGTGATTATTATAACTGTTGGGTTATTAAAGATTTCACGTTTTCGCAGTGCAAGCAAGCGTGTCAAATACAACATTATATGGGTTTTACCGCAGCCTGTAGCGCCAAAATACGTTCCGCCTTTTCCGTCTCCATTTGGTCTTAGATGTGTTTCGATATTTTGAAGCATCATTAATGCAGCAAAATATTGCGGATAACGGCAAACATCAGCACGCTCATTGCCGCCAGAATCATGATAAACAAGAAAATCCCGCAGAATGGCAAGAAGCCGTTTTGGGTTTAACGTCCCCTTAATCAAAGTCATTAGGGATTCAATACCGTCCGAAGAAGTTTCGCCGTAATTTACTTTTCGCCACGAGTAATAGTATTCATAAGGAGTAAAGATAGTACCCATTTTGGAGTTCGCGCCATCGCTTATCACAGATAAAAAACAATACTTCATCAATTTGGGAATATCTCGATTGTAACGATTATGTATTTGTTTCCATGCGTCAAATATTGTTTTATCTTCTTCGATTGCGGTTTTAAACTCACATATAACAACAGGAATGCCGTTAACAAACAACAATACATCGGGGCGTCTTTGCTGGCGATCTTCTATCACAAACTGGTTTATCACTTTGAAAATATTATTTTCTGGTCTCTCAAAATCAATCAGATTGATATGGATACCTTGCTTTGCAGGATCATCTCTCGCTAAATCAAAACCTTCGTTTACCAGATAAAAGGTTTCCCTATTTCCGTCATAATTGGGATAGGGTGATACAAGTTTTATATTATTGATAATTTTTGTTATTTCATTTTCTGTCAGATTTTCTTTGCTGTAGGTTGATAACAAATAGGCTTTTAAATCATCTTCAAGCAAAACTTCGTCATAACGGCGGTGCAAAGTATCGGCACAAACGTGGGAATAACCTTCTTCCTGAAGCAACTCTATAATAGCGTTTTCGAGCTGCTGTTCGGTGAATTTACCTTTGACAAAGTTGATGTCTGTCATTTGCGTTTCCTGCTTAAAACATAATAAGCATATCTTTTATCACTAATTTTTTCTATTTTACCATCATTTGTCATTTCTTGCAGAATAGCTCTAACACGAACATTGCTTAAGTTTAAAAGAGTAGAAATATCTGCTGCTGTTGCTTTTTTATGCTTTTTTATATGGCTCAAGATTGTGCTTTCTCTATCGCTTATTTCTATCGCTTGTCTATCGCTTGCTATCGCTTGCCTATCGCTTGCGACCGATTGACGGCCGATTGGTAGCCGATTGGCAGCCGATTGGCTATCATCTCTTTTGAATGTAACTTTGAAAAAACCGTCTAGCTCAAACTTCGGCGTTGCAATTTTTGCGTCTTTTGCTGCTTTTTTTATACGCATAATGCCTGTTCCCATCTGCTCAATATAATCAATACGATGAAGCAAACTGGCAATATTGGAATTGCGAGTTATGCTGATTTTTCCAAAATTTTCACGAGTGATGCCTTTACAAACTCCACCCGGGTTAACAATATCTACACGGTCATCAAAGATTTCTACCATAACCCGCGCGCCTTTTTCAAAGTAATCTCTGTGACAAACCGCATTGACTACTGCTTCACGAAGAGCATCTTCGGGTAGTTCGAGTATATTTTCCCGCTGTAATTTTTCAATTTTATAACTAATACGCAGATGTTTTTTCAGGAATACAATCGCATCATCAATATTACTGATAATATCACCATTTAGTTCTTTAGCATCTAAAATAATTGCCTTGTCATTCCCTTTATACAGAGCGCAAACTACTCCCGCATGACGAAATAAAATATCTTCATCATTCTTTCTAAAAAATAATGCTCCTGCATTTGTAAAACAAAGTTTTTCATTCACAAATCCCGCGCAATTCAGGTTAGTCAAGATTGCATCACGTTTTAATACATTGCTAATTTTTGCAATTCTGATAAATCGTTGATATGCTTCTTTATTAAATCGTTCTGTAATAGGCAAATCTTCACGGATAATTTCATCGTAGCGAATTCTCCCTTCTGATTGGAAAAACTCGACAATGCTGTTACGCTCCAATTTTTGAGAATTAGGTCCTGATCGCAGATAAAATCCCGCAGGACACGAGTATGGTTTCTGCTTTCCTTCTGGAACAGTTATCACAATTATATTTTCGAATGTTTCAATATTTACTTTTAAACGAGGTTCAATTTTGCTGATAGTATCCTGAATGCGTGAACGTGCGACATTACTTACATCAGTGCCGACTACAGTACCACTGTCATTTATACCGATAAAAATACGCCCGCCTGTGGCATTTGCAAAAGCGCACACTTCAGAGGCAAGTGATTTGTCGGCGGATTCTTTGAATTCTGTTTTATTACTTTCGCCTTCGCTTAGGATGACGGGCAGGTCTTTTATCATTGGGCTGGCTCCTTGTTGATTTTATACGTTAATCTCATTTTTTTCTCGCAGAGACGCTGAGGTGCGGAGATCGCGGAGGAATTGTAAGGGATTTTTAACCACGAACTCGAATCTTCGGTTCGCGCACGAACCAAATGTACTTTTGTCGTTAGTTGTGTCGAAAATGTATTTTTTTTTTCAATATCTAGCATTTTTTATCCTATTTATTTTAAATATTTTATTGCTAGCGAAATCAATGCTAAACATCGATTGAAAAAATAATCATAATGTCGTACATCATTAATGTCCGTTTTATTAGTTTCGTGATGACGTATTCTAAAATTATTTCCTATGTCAGTTAATGTTTTGAATTCATCATTAAACAATTTTATGAAATTATCCTGTCCGTTACTCATGTTATCAATAATTATTGATACAGAACCTTTTTTATCAAGAGTTACATAATATGTTTTTAAACGTTCCAAAGCATCCCATATTTTCTCAACAGCATTTTTATTTGCAGTCGGGTTAGGCTGCTTAAATAAAGTAATAGCTTCTTCGAGTAATTGCTTTGTGCCTTGCTCCTTGATATTTTTTATATCATTTTCTATTTTATCAGATAGGACATCATTATCTATTACTCGTTCAATAATTTTATTAGAAGTTAATGTGAATAATAATCCAGTTTTTTCGAAAATATTATTTATCTCCTGTTGAAAATATTTATATATATTATCAGTATTATATAAATTTAAATGATAGTGTCTAAAATAATCATGATAATCTCTATTTGAAAAATCTCTACAATTTTGTCCAATAAATTCTATTAAATCTAATAATGCAAATTGATCAAAGTCATCCACTTTTCCAAAACCACTTATATTACTTGGTTTTGCTATAATATTATACTTGTTTCTAAACAGTGTTGGGATTTCAAACGTCAACTCATTATTGAATTTTTCATTATCCAATCCACAACAACCATTACCATCTGGACACATATCTGGAAAACGCCATGCGAGATTATTAAAATATCTTTCGCTACAATCAAATAGAAGTGCATACATTTCTATTGTTATTATTGAGGTGCGTTCAATTGGTTTTCTCATACCATGTCTTTCTGTAAAATAGTTCAATTAAATTTCCTTCTTTACACTTGCTTCATATTTTTTTCCAGTTTGCTGGCTTAAAAGATAATAATCATCCAATAGTTTGATCACTATATCTAGCTCGTTTTCATCGTCAATAATTATCTTTCCAGATTTAATATTAAAGGATAATTTAAACAAGGTTGCTGTTTCTTGCATTTTTTGGATTCGAGTAGTACCAATATTGTCAATTTTGTCTTTAACTTTTGCAAGTTTTCTTATAAATCTATTTTTATTTTCAATTGCATCAATCAGGTTGAAGTTTAACGAAATTTTAGGAGATTTCATTATTTTATCCGCTGCTTGTTTTGCAGCGTCTCTATACTCTGATTCTAAGCCTACAATTTCTTCAAAATTATTTTTCTGAATAATGAAGAATTTATCATCTGCATAAAATGCATCTAATCTTTTATCAAAAACAATAGATTGATCATGAGATATTACTAATGATTTTTCCTTTAATTTAAAATTAGCAGCTATTGCATTTTTCTTTTCTGAGACAAGAACCTTACTTGGAGACATTTTTCGTAAACCAAATATTACTTCATTTTTTATACTTATCTCTATAATATACGCCCAAAGTTTATCAGATATTGCAGAAAGATCTCTTACAGAAGGGAGTTCTGATGAATTTTTTATATCAATATCAACAATTCGCATAAATGAACTGATTTGTTCTTTTTTTTCATATGTTAATATTTTTTTCTCACTATCATCAGTAACAATAGAATAATTTTCAATTTGATATTTATCTTCATTTGCACAATATTCAGCTTTTTCTAAAAATAAATTAAACAATTCATTTTGTATAAGCTGGTCAGTATTTATGGTATAACAAGTATACTCATATTTATTAGGAATTCTTGCCTGAGCATGAATATGTTGTTTCAATGTCCTAGTAACAAGATACAAACGTGTCGTGTGATTTTTTTTATCCTGCAAAAAAGATAAAAATTTACTTAATTCATTCATTTTCTTCCTCCCTTATGGTTCCATAAAATATATTTGCATTTAATTTCTTTGCTAATATGTTATCACCTATTTCTAGATAATGACAATTAACTATAAAAATACCATTTCTTCTTATTTCTGGTGATTTTTCATTATAAAATTCTAATTCATATAAACTATATTTAAAATTCAATATAGGGTTTACAACTATTAAATTTGAATGCGTATAAATAATATACATTACAGACAATAATAAAACCATTTGTAATATATCAAATAAAGAAGAATATGTTTGTAGTACAAATGGAAGCAAATAGGTAGCTATATAACCAATAGATTCAGTATTTTTATTTTGAATATTTGTTATTACAAAATTATGACCATTATTACTTGTAAGATCTTTTGTATTTTTCATAAATAGATATAAACCTATTAATCCAAAAAACGATATAATGCCTAAAAATATTGAAATACCAAATTTTGATAAAAATAATTTAATAGCCATTAAGTTTAATCCACCAAAATTAAAATAAGTTATATTTTGCTCAATTTGTCTTAATATTATAATTAAGAAGAGAGGAAAATATGATGATATAAATAATGATAGCTTTACCAATGTTGGTATTTTTTCTCTGGTTTTAAGATTAGCCATAAGCTTCCCCCATTGCGCCTCTTACCAAAATCGGACAAATCCCTTTTATCTGCCTTTTTAATTTTTCTACAATAGCTTTTCTTTTATTATAGGCATTAAATATATTAACAATAGCTTGTTGAATAGAAATATCTGGTATAGGAATCTTTGTTTCACATAAATCATCCCATGCAAATACTTCTGTTGAACTTCCCCATGAATTGAAGCAAGCCCATCTATCCCATTCATCTCTTTTAAAAAACAAAAATAAATATTCTGGTAAAAGTATATCTTTTGCTTCCTCTTTTACATGAAATGCAATATTATTCCATGAAATTATAAATATTTTTTTACTGTTATTAAATCCCAAACCTATTCGCTTGCCATGAGTACGAGGATTATAAATGAAATGTTTTTGCTTTACAATTATATATTTTTCAAAAGATGTTTCGCTCAAATTAGCTTTTGTAGGAATGATTTCTTTTGTTATTGTCATACCCATTACATCTTCTTTTCCATATATAAGATCAACATTGTATTCCTCTGACAGTTTAATATAACTGCCTATTGTAACAGGTTGAATTTTATGACGCAAATTTTCTACGTATGCTTCGTTAATCAACTTCAAATCATTAAGACCCTTTTCAAATACTTTCTGATTCTGCAACATAGCATTATAAACATTAACATAGTTTTGCTGGACAGAAACAGGTGGTAATTCAATCTCTATCTCACACATATCATCCCAAGAAAAAACCTCCCTTGCGCTACCCCAAGAATGAAACCGTGCGTACCTGTCAAATTCAGGACGATTGAAATATAAAAATAAATAATCTGGTATTAAATCGTCTAAACTATCATCTTTTACTTTAAAAACAGTATAAATAGCAGACACAAGGTATATTTCTTCCGAAGAATTATACGCTAAAGCAATTTTATCACCTCGCCGTGAAGTATCTGGAACATAAACAAAACTATTTTGCGAGACTTGTTTATAAGATGTCAAGCTAACACCTTCTAAATCTGCTTTGGTTTTAATAAATTCTTTTTGTGTTGAAACACCAATAACAAAATCTTCTCCTAATGAGTTATCAGAATTGCGAATATCAACTTGTTCAATATATTTGCCTAACCTTACTGCCATTCCTCTTCCTCACTGTTCATTGTTAACTGTTACTTGTTAACTGAAAAGCCAATCCCCTCAAACGCCTTCTCCAACATCTTCTGCGACTTCTTCTCCTCATCCAAAAGCTGTTTCATCTCCGCCTGTATGCGCTTCATTTCTTTTTTGTAATCAATCTCCAAATCATGATCGATAAACTCAATATATTTGCTGGGTGCAAGTGAATAATCTTTTTTCCGTATTTCAGATATTTTTACAGACTTGCACAATTCTGGAACATTTTTGTATTTTCTTTTTTCTCCGGCTGGGCTTGACCCAGACGAGTCCTGCCAATCAGTATAAATCTTTTTAACTGCTGCTATCTGCTTTTCATCGAACATAACAAAACTTTTTTCATAGACATTGGTATTCCATGTCCGCAGGTCAATAAAAAGAATTTCATTTTGACGATCCCGCAGGCTGCGGTTATTTAAAAGCCGTGCTTTTTTATTGTTGTTCAGTATCCAGAGCGTTACGGAAATATCGGTACTGTAAAACATTTCTCTGGGCAGAACGATTATCGCTTCTATTTTATCGTTTTCGATAAGTTGTTTTCTGATGTTGTATTCCTCACCATCAGCGTTAAGAGCGCCGTTGGCTAGCAGAAAACCTGCTATGCCTTTGTTGACATCCAGCTTGGAAAGCATATGCAAAATCCACGCATAGTTGGCGTTACTGACAGGAGGCGCGCCGTAACCCGACCAGCGGTAATCGGTCGTAAGTTCATCGGGTGAACGCCAGTTTTTCAGATTGAAGGGAGGATTTGCCATGATGTACTTTACTTGTAAATCCTTGTGCTGATCGCCTGTGAAAGTGGAAGCGGCTTTGTCGCCGAGGTTACACGCTATTCCACGGATTGCGAGGTTCATACGCGCAAGGCGGTAGGTGTCGGGGTTGGACTCCTGACCGTAAACAGAAATATTTTTGCGATTCCCTTTATGGTTGTCAACAAATTTGATTGACTGCACAAACATACCGCCTGAACCGCAGCAGGGGTCGTAGATTTTTCCGTCGTATGGTTCTATCAGTTCCGCTATTAAATCTACAATAAATTTGGGTGTGTAGAACTCGCCTTTTTCCTGCGCTTCGTCGATAGCGAAGTTTTGCAGGAAGTATTCATACACTCTGCCTATTAAATCTTTTTCGTTAAAACGCTGTTC
>WQYB01000043.1 GCA_009781475.1 Treponema sp. | reverse complement strand
GTCTTCCATGGTCTTTTTTAATTCTACCGGGTCTGTCCAGTTGTTTGTGGGACCTGCATCATCTTTATTTTTACTTGCGATAAATGTTCGGCTTTCAGCTCTTGCTACGTCTGAAGGATCAGAGCGGAACCAGAAACTATTTGGTCTTTTATCGGGATTTAAAGCTACGCCAAGACCGGCGTCTACCATAATTTTCAGCATTCTGTCATATTCAGCTTTGCTGCCGTCACAGATTTCAATTGAATCCGGGGTCATAAGCGCTGCTGTTTCTTCAACCCATTTTTTCAATTCTGCGTGTTTTAATTCACTTAAATTCATGTTTACTCCTATTTTTCAACTTGTTTCCATATTTATACAACAAATTTCATAAGTTGATCAAGGGATTTTCCCTGCCCATCTTCCCTAATTTTTGAAAAAGGCTTATCATTGATGTATATGGACGACCGAAAAAAGAGAATTGATGACTTAATAAAAAATAGTCAGGAAAGCCGTTCTTCTCTTGATACTCTTTTGGAAAATTTTGGGGAAAATCTGTATATTCGGACTAAAGATGTCCATACTGAATTTGAAGATATAGGTCAATATAACGCTTATCTTGAAGATATATCAGAATCTAATGCCGCAATCGGCAAAATCGAAGAAAAAAACCGCCGCTTTAAGGAACTTGAAGAAGCAGTTAATATAAGAGAACATGAAGAAAAAGAGCGGGCAAAAGAAATGGCTGGAATTTACCGCAGGCTTGGAAAAGCTCTGCTGGAAAACAGCGATTACAGTGATTTTACTTCCCTTTTCAAAGAACAGGCTGATGCTCTTACTGCCAAGCTGGAATCACTTGAAACACGTATAGGTGAACTTGACAATAAAGAAGGCGGAAATGTATTTACCTGGATTGGAAAGAGCGCTCAAGGGCTTGTATTAAAATCGTTCCTTACTAAAGCGCAGGAAAGCCAGGGACAGCTTCATCATGATATTGGTGAGCGGTACAGTCACCGCGAGCCGGTCAAAGATAATGATAATGTAGCAATTATTAGAGCTCAAATTGATAATTTACGCAGTATTTCACGTACAGCTTTGGATGAACTTTCAGCTTTAAAAGACGAAAAACGAATTATTATGGCTTCTTTTGGAATAGAAGGTAATCCTCAAAAGCAAATTCAATCAGTAAGAAATCATATAACTCAGGTGAATGAATCGCTTGATAATTTATACAAAAAATTCGGCGCTCAAACTGCGGGTATAGACGAAGATATAACACCGGAACGAAAATATTTTATCGATACCATTGTTACTGCCGAAGACAGCGAGATTATCGGCAGAGCAGTAAGGCTCAACCAGTCAATTATTGAAAATGAAAAAGCGATTTCCAAATTAAAAGCATCACTGGCAATTGATGATGAACGCATAAAAATAGATAAATATAAAAAATCGATACTGGATAAAAAAAATAAAATAATTGATTTGGAAGATTCTATTGTTGATTTGGAAGAAAGCGTGCGCGACAGTGAAAGATATATCCAGGAATTACAAAAACAATTGTAGGGGGGAGTCGTTAAAGCTTGGTACACAAGAAACGCGGATTAGCGCTGATTATTAGGAACCTTCGGTTCCACGATTAACGCGGATTATTTTTTAGTATTTTATATACTATACTTTTCTTAATCTGCGAAAATCTGCGTAAATCCGTGAAAATCCGCGTTCCATGTATTCCAAGTTTTAGTGTTAATAATATGCCAGCTAAAAAGAAAACTACAAAGAAATCCGCGGCTAAAGTTCCAGCAAAAAAAGCTGCGCCGCCAAAAACCGAGCCGGTAAAAACTCCTGCCGCTAAAGGCGCACCCGTCTACGATGAATCAAAAATAAAAACGCTCTCTTCACTTGAACACATCAGGTTAAGAACAGGAATGTACATAGGCCGTCTTGGCGATGGTTCAAATCCCGACGATGGCATTTATGTTTTGTTAAAAGAAGTAATTGATAACGGCATCGATGAATTTATCATGGGTAACGGAAAATTAATCGAAACTGTTATAAAAGATATTGAAAAACCCGGTAAAGCGATGGTAAAAGTGCGTGATTACGGGCGCGGTATTCCGCTTGGTAAATTGGTTGAATGTGTTTCTGTAATTAATACAGGCGCTAAATATAACGATGATGTATTTCAATTTTCTGTAGGACTTAACGGCGTTGGTACAAAAGCTGTTAATGCGCTTTCAATCCATTTTAGGGTTGTTGCAATAAGAAACGGTGAGTTTGCAGAAGCTGTATTTGAAAGAGGAAAATTAAAAAGCGACAGAAAAGGCAAGTTAAAAGAAAAAATTAAAGACGGGACAATGGTAGAGTTTATTCCCGACCCCGAAATTTTTAAAGATTATTTATTTAACGCAGAGTTTATAGAAAAGCGTGTTCAAAATTACGCCTATCTTAATGCAGGGTTAACATTATCTTTTAATAATAAGAAATTTGTATCAAACCGCGGGTTATATGATTTATTAACAGAAGAAACAGGAGACGACGGTCTTTACAGCCTTGGTTATTACAAAGGCAAACATTCGCCTAACGGTCAGCTTGAACTTGCATTTACACATACAAATAATTACGGCGAAGAATATTTTTCGTTTGTAAACGGGCAGTATACATCAGACGGAGGAACACACCTTTCCGCTTTTAAAGAAGGATTTTTAAAAGGCATACAAACTTTCTTTAAAAAAGATTACCGCTCCGAAGATGTGCGCGAAGGTACAATAGCGGCAATTGCGATCAAATTAAAAAATCCGATTTTTGAAAGCCAGACAAAAAATAAACTTGGAAACTCTGACATCCGTACATGGGTTGTACAGGAAGTGCGCGACGCTGTAGTAGACTGGCTTCACAGAAACCCGGAAGCATGCAAAAAACTGGAACAAAAAATAATTGCAAACGAATCTTTGCGTACAGAATTAAATGCCGTTAAAAAAGAAGCACGCGACGCTGCAAAAAAAATTGCGCTTAAAATTCCAAAACTTAAAGATTGCAAATACCACCTGGAAGACGGCGAAGATGGAGAGGAGTCGACAATCTTTATTACAGAAGGTGATTCTGCAGCAGGTTCTATCGTCTCCAGCCGTGATGTTATGACCCAGGCAATTTACGCTTTACGGGGCAAAGTCGAAAATGTGTACGGCAAAAAACGCACTGCTATTTATAAAAACGAAGAACTTTTTAACATGATGATGGCGCTTGGAATCGATAATGATATCGAGGGTTTGCGTTATGAAAAAATAGTTATCGCAACTGATGCTGATTTTGACGGTTTCCATATCCGAAACCTGCTTTTAACTTTTTTCCTGTCTTATTTTGAAGAACTGGTGACCGCAGGGCACGTTTACATCCTGGAAACACCTCTTTTCCGTGTCCGTACAAAAAAAGAAACCCGTTATTGCTACTCAGAAAAAGAAAGAGACGCAGCTGCCGTTGCTCTTGGCTCACATTGTGAGATAACTCGTTTTAAAGGATTGGGAGAGATTAGCCCTAAGGAGTTTGGCCAGTTTATCGGGGAAGATATCCGTCTTGTACCTGTTTCTGTGAACACTTTAAAGCAGGTTCCGCAGGTTTTAAACTTTTATATGGGTAAAAATACGCCTGAAAGACGTGAATATATAATGAAAAACCTCATCGAAGATGCCGGATAATACCAAATTCCATGGTTTTCAGCTATTTTTCTGTAATCAATAATAATTTACAGTAAATTTCAAAAAAAAATGTACTTTTATTGATTTTTCCTTGATAAATTATATACGCATATACTATAATTAGTTGTAGAGCAATTATATGAAAAAAGCAGTATTTTTAGTACTATTTTTGGCTTTTGCAGTTTCCTCTTATGCTGTAGATATTCCGGATAGGAGCATATTTATTGAAGGAACCGCATCAGTTCCCGCCCACAGGACATTTTTCCTGGATAACTTCAGGATGGAAGCGTCCGCCTTGGGTTATAATATTGCAAATACCAGAAATGCAGCCGGATTTATTTTTAATTTTGTTGTTCAAAATTATGCAGATGAATATGATCCTTCAATAAGATTCATTATATTAGTTACTCTTACCCACAGAGAATCAGGTATGGAATTGGTCTCGTTCGGCTGGCCCTTTGCGCAGCTTGAAGATATGTATGAACATAACCAGTTTGTTTTCTTTAAAGCGGCAGTAAATATTCCAAGTCTTAGTGATGCTGAGATTGCGGAATTGGTAAGAGCAGCTCAAGCCGCTGAAGCAGCTTTGTTAGCACTGTTATCTGAAGATATCCAGCCTATTGTACAAGCACTGCCGCCGGATAACAGCTGGAAAAACAAATGGATTTATTTAAGAGCTTCATTTGATTATCTAATCCAATTTTACAAAATACTGCCACAGGCAGGTGAATTACATGGTGGTGTGGCAGCTTATAATCCTAGTATTCCTAATCCAAATTTTGTACATCAAATGGAAGATATTACTTATCCAAGACCCGGTGCAACTGTTGGTCTTGAATTTCAATTACTAAATTTTTTAAGTTTAGAAGTAAATTTCCAGATCGGTTTCGGAGATATGCAAGGTAATGATTTTTTTATTAATTTAGCTGCTGGCGCTGAATTAAAGTTTCCTCTTAAAATGTTTAATAATTTTATAATATCACCTTATGGTGCTTTTCATTATCCTATAGCTTTTTCACTTTCACCTGCATTTATTGAATATCCCTTGTTTTTTGCAGGCGGTGGTTTACAGGTTGCTGTTAAAGGCGGATCAAGCGGAGCTTTTTTTGTGGATGTAAAATATCTAATGTCTTTGGACAGATTTGGTTTGGATTTTGGAAGAACATATATGTCAAATCCCTGGAAACCGACATTTCCTGATCCGCCAGGTTTTCATTATAATCGTTTTGTTGTTGGTATCAGTGTCGGTTATAATTTGGAATTTTTGATCGCTAAATTGTAACAATAATTATTTTTAAATTCTCTTGCGCATTTTGACATGAATTTGTACAATGTCATCATGGAAAAACATTCACTGGGCGAACGTATCGCCGAAATACGCAAAACTTACTCAATCAGCAAGGAAGATCTGGCTGAACGGAGCGGCGTCAGTGCCGCGTTAATTTCCAGAATCGAAGAGGACGGACACATTCCCGATTTAGCTCCTCTTATTAAAATATCAAGAGGCCTGGGCGTACGCCTGGGTACACTACTAGACGATCATGAACAGCTTGGACCGGTTATCTGCAGAGCAGGCGATGCTGCCTCTTCGAGCCGTTTTAAAACAGGGCTTCCCGAAGGAACTGATGTTTCACAAGGGCATCACGGTATGAGTTTTAATGCGCTTGCGGCTGATAAAAACGGGCGGCACATGGAGCCGTTTATCGTATCAATCGAAGCTGACGCTAATCAGGAAAAATCCGCTCACGAAGGCGAAGAATTTATTTATGTGCTTCAAGGTACGTTATCACTGGAATACGGTGTAGACAAAAATACATTAAACACAGGCGACAGCGTTTATTATGATTCGATAGTGCCTCATCGTGTTTATTCAGCGGATAATAAACCGGTGTCTATACTTGCCGTGATATACACACCGGTGTAAAAAAGGATATTAAAATGGAATATATAGAAAAGACTCTCAGCCAAATGTTACGCGAAAAGACTTTGGCGAACCCGAATCACGATTTTATAGTTTACGCCGATCGCAATTTGCGTTTTACATATTCGGAGTTTGATAAAAGAGTAGACGACTTTGCAAATGGTTTACTGAGTATGGGCGTAAAAAAAGGCGATCATGTCGGCATTTGGGCAACCAATGTGCCTGACTGGAACACAGTGCTTTTTGCGTGCGCAAGAATAGGAGCAGTGCTTGTAACAGTAAACACAGGTTATAAAACCCACGAACTTGAATATGTTTTAAAACAGTCGGATATGGTCTGCCTTTGTCTTACAAACGGCTGGCGCGATTCTGATTATGTCGCTATGGTAAACGAACTTGTACCCGAATTAAAAACCGCGCAAAGAGGACATATCAACTCTGAAAACTTCCCGTTTTTAAAATATGTCGTTCACATCGGACAGCAAAAACACCGCGGCATGTTTTGTTTTAACGAGCTTTTGCTTTTGGGTCAGCATACAGATTCCGCACAGTTACGCGAAATTGAAAACTCTCTTGATACAAATGACGTTGTAAACATGCAGTATACATCGGGCACTACAGGATTTCCAAAAGGTGTAATGCTTACTCATAGAAATATTTTAAATAACGGTTTTAACATCGGCGAAAACCAGCGCCTTACAGAAAAAGATATTGTCTGTCTTCCCGTTCCGCTGTTTCACTGTTTTGGTCTTGTACTTGGAATGATGGCAGTTATCACGCATGGATCAACCGCAGCGCTTATCGAATGGTTCGATCCTTTACTGGTACTTGCAACAATACAAAAAGAAAAGTGTACGGCAGTTTACGGAGTGCCTACGATGTTTATAGCAGAATTAAATCATCCCATGTTTAAGATGTTTGATCTTTCAAGCCTTCGCACAGGAATTATGGCAGGCTCTCCTTGCCCTATCGAAACAATGCGCCAAGTTATAGATTTAATGCACATGAACGAAGTTACAATCTGTTACGGTTTAACAGAAGCATCTCCTGTAATGACGCAGACTCGTTATGATGATGACATTATCGTAAAAGTAGAAACTGTAGGCAGAGCTTTACCCGGCATCGAAGTAACAATTCGAAACCCGGAAACAGGCGAGGAATGTCCTGACGGAACACACGGCGAGTTTTGCTGCCGCGGTTATAATACAATGAAAGGTTATTACAAGATGCAAGAAGCCACAGACGCGTGTATCGACAAAGACGGCTGGCTGCATTCAGGAGATCAGGGAATAAAAGATGCAGACGGCAACTTTAAAGTTACGGGGCGAATAAAAGATTTAATTATCCGAGGCGGCGAAAATATTTCTCCAAAAGAAGTTGAAGACTTTTTATACACCATGCCGGGCATTAAAGATGTACAGGTAGCAGGAATCGCAAGTGAAAAATACGGCGAAGAAGTCGGCGCTTTTATCATCTTAAAACCGGATGTTACATTAACCGAAGAAGAAGTCCGCGATTTTTGCAGGGGTAAAATCGGCAGATACAAAACACCCAAATATGTGTTTTTTGTTGACAGTTATCCGCAGACACAAAGCGGCAAGGTGCAAAAATACCTGTTACGGGAAATGGGGAATAAGTTATTGGCGGAAAGAAACTCTTAAAAAGATTTAACACGGAGTCACGGAGACACGGAGAACACAGAGAAGATTTATAATTATAACTCTGTGCCTTTGTGCCTCCGTGTGAATATTTTTAATAATAAGTTTTTCTTGTTATTTTATTAATTCTTGTGTATAATTATGTCCAGGAGTCGCAGGCGGTGAAGAAAAACGAAGCACGCTCGATAATCAATGATTTTATAACCGAAGCCAAAACCCATATAAATATTATTGAAACTGCCTTTGTTGAATCGCCTTCCATTGCCGATGACTTTGGGTTACTTAAAATTATTTTCAGAGCTGCGCACAGTCTTAAGGGAACCGCAGGATTCTTTTCGCTGTCAAAGATTGTTACAGTTTCTCATGAGCTTGAAAGTATTTTTTCAAGGATTATGAACGGATCTTTGAACATAGATGATGAACTGACAGATAAAATGCTGCAAGGCGTTGATTGTCTGAAAGCTCTTGTTGATAATATGCAAAATGATGACGGTATAAATATCGACAGTCTTGTTGATACTTTAAGAAAATATTCCGGTGTAAAAGATACAGAACATATTAATGTTGGTTTTAATAGTTCTAAAATACCTGTTAATTTCAGAAACAATGAAACGGAAGAATTCCTGAAAAATGCAGCTGGTTTTGGGCATAAGATTTATTATATAAATATTAATTTTAATAAAAACCTTGGTAATTATTTTGAGAAACCCGGGGAAATGATAGCAAATATTTTATCGATAGGTTCTATTGCAGAAGTTATTATAAGAAAAAATGCTGATAATTATAATCCGCAGCCGGCAGAAGTATTAACGGAAAAAGATTGTATAGTAGTTAAAAACACTGAAGCTACAGTTGCGCATTTGGATAAGATTTTATCTAAATGTAAAAATTCAATTCTGGAAATTCTTGCTACCAGTATTTTGGATTTGGATCTTTTTTCTGCCGCTGCAATAATAAATAAAAATAATATATGTCTTTTGCATTTTGACGCATCAAAGCAGATAAAACCGGCAGCTGAAAGCGGACAGTCATTTTTGAAAACCGCAAAAAATGATGATGCAATTTCCATTCGGGTGGATATATCGGTTATAAACGGTCTTATGGATATGGCAAATGAAATGGTTTTGATACGTAATCAGCTTTTTTCTGCAATGTCAGGTTACACAAAGATAATTCCGGGTATTGCGCCTGTTTTATTTGATGTCAGCAGACTTACAAGCGAAGTTCATGAAAAAATAATGTTTTTAAGAATGCAGCCAATAGGCGTGATTTTTGCAAAGTTTCCCCGTATCATACGTGATACAGCTAAATCGCTTGGCAAAGAAATTGCAGTTGAAATATTAAGAGACGATGTAACTCTTGACAGATACCTGCTTGAAGCGTTAAACGATCCTATTACGCAAATTGTAAAAAATTCTGCCGCTCATGGTCTTGAAACATCCGAAAAGCGGCTTGAGTCAGGAAAACCCGTAAAAGGCAAAATAACTTTAACTTCATACATGCGGGATGAATTTGCTATTGTAGAAATAACCGACGATGGTGCAGGCATTGATATCGATGCTATAAAACAAAAAGCACTGGAAATGGATCTAACATCCACGGAAGAACTTTCATCCATGACGCAAAAAGATATAATCAATTTTATTTTTGAAACAGGTGTTTCTACATCAAAACAAATAACAAAAATTTCCGGGCGCGGCTTTGGCATGGATATAGTCAAAAATAATATAGAAAAATTAGGCGGTTCTATCGAAGTGGATTCAGAAAAAGGCAAAGGGACAACCGTACGTCTGATAATGCCTATAACCCTTTCAGTTATAAAAGCGCTGATTGTTACAATAGATTCAATTTTTTACGCCATACCTGATTTAAATATAGAAAGGATAGTTAGAATTTCCAAAGAAAAAGTTTCAAGACGTATTGAAAGGGTAAATAAATCAAATGTATTAATTCTTGACGAAAGAATAATCCCTGTCGTTTCTATGAAAGAAATAGAATTAAAAGTAAAAGGACAAAATAATAAAAACTTTATACCGGCAGATCCGGATGAAATTCTTGAAAAAGCAAGTCATGGCGGAATTATAAAATGCCTGTTGTTAAAAGCAGGAGTTAAAAATTTTGCGCTTTTAATTGATGATGCAGTAGATGCAGAGCAGATATTGGTAAAAAATATTCCTGTTTTTCTTCAGAATTGCCCATGCCATTCAAATGTTACGGTTTTGGGAAACGGAAATGCAGTTACTATTTTAGACACAGAAGGCATTATACGGTATATGGGGCTTGATGATATTCAAAAAGAAGCAATTGAAAAATTTTCATCTTCATTAAAAAAAGAAGAAGAACAATATTCAGATACAAAACAGGTTGTTATTTTTATGTGTTCTGGTCCTGAGTATTTTGCCGTTGAAATGGAAAAAATCGCAAGAATCGAAATTATTAATTCTAATGATATTCAGGAAATCGGCGGCGGACATTTTGTAAACATTGCAGATAAAACAATTCAAATTGTAAGACCTGAGGATTATATGCCTGTTGTAAAACAAAATTACACAGAAAAAAAACTTTATGTATTAACGTTTAAAAAAAGCAATTCAACAATCGGATTTCTTATTAAAAAAGTAATTGACAAGGTAAACGGCGCATTTACACTTGATAACGAACAGTTTTGCAGCGACTTTGTTTTTGGAACAAGCGTATTTAATGAAAAAATAGTTATTTTCCCGGATACTGACGCTGTAATAAATGAAGTAGAAAACGATAAAAAGAGCAGAAAAGTTTTTAAAAAAGCAGGAGTAAAATGAAAGGGTTAAGTTTTTTTGTCGGCGGTGAATTGTTTGCCGTAGATGTAAACCGTGTAGAAAAAATATCAAGAAAAATGCTGATTACAAAAGTTTTATCCGCTCCTGAAGCAATAATAGGCATAACCAGTTTAAAAGGCAATATTGTAACAATTTTCAGTTTATTCAGGCTGCTTGGACGTGAAGAAAATGACGCAGCCGGTATTATAAACGCGGTAATTTTAAAATCTTTATCCAATGAAGAAGACAAAATGGGTTTTGTTATTGATAAACCAGGCGAGCTTGTTGAATTGGATGATGAAACGATTTGTCCGCCTTCTTTGGCGACAGGGGCAGAGGACAGCTACTGTATAAGCGGAGTAGCGGAGCTTGAAGACAGGCTTTACAGAATCATAGATATTGATTCTATAATTAATAAATATAAAAGCAATTTTTCAAACGGAGGATCGCAATGAAAGTAACTAGGAATATTTCGATTAGAACAAAATTATTATTGGCTTTTTTACTTGTAGCGCTTGTGATGATCGGAGCTTTGACGTTCGCAATTATAGATGCCAGCAATATGGTTAAATTAAGTGATGAAATCGTCGGCTTTGTTATTGACCCTATTGATTACATATTTGTAGCAAGAATGGATTTGGAAAAATTAAAAGTCGAGGGCCGTGAAATTCTTTTGGAAAGTGATTTGCAAAAACAGATTACGCTTATTGACAACTTTCTTGTCAGGATCGATTTTATCAAAACAATGATGTATAATTTTTCCCGGTCTATTAGAGTTGAAGAAGGTTTTATATATTACCAGGAATTTGTTAATACCATGAATCAATATGAAACAAATATGATTATATTCAAGGATAAATTGAATAGACAAGACCATGATATAGATGCCTTTTTATTCGATGAGCTTTCACCGTTGTCCGAACGTTGTATGGAAATAATGGCTAGTTTAACAAACTTAAGGCTCAGTTTGGGAAAAGATGTAATGAGTGCTCATCTGGAAACTTCGAGCAGGACACTTACATTTCTTTATATATTTTCGTTTATAGGTGTTAGTTTTACTTTTTTATTCGGGATATATTTTTCCATATCATTAAGTAAACCGATTTTACTGTGTGCTGAAAAAATGACAATAGCTGCAAAAGGTGATTATACCGTAAGGCTGCCGGCTGAATATGGGGCTGAGATTGGACAGCTTTTCAGTGCGTGTAACTCGCTTTTATCTTATGATGATATGAGCGCAGCCACTCTTGCGGTAATGAGTGAAAAATTGCGGAGTTCAGCACAGGCAATGCTTCAAATATCACAGAGTATGGAAAACAGCAGTAAAGAATTTAACGATCGTACATCATCTGTCAGTACAACGACAGAAGAATTTTCGGCAGGAATGACACAATCGTCAAACGCTCTTTCCGCCGCAAGTACTCATATAAATGCTGTTGCATCTTCGATAGAAGAAATAAATTCTACCATTAGCACTGTTGCCGTAGCAGCCGAAGAGACGAGTGTAAGGGTTGATCAGTCAAGCAATCTTGTTGATAACATTCATAACAGTATTAAAAAAGCGTCAGAATCTGTAAATCTTGTATCAAATGTGTTTAATAATGTCGCTGCAAGTATCGATGAAATAAACAAATCAATTCTTTTGGTGCAGGAACGCAGTGTAGGAGCGAAAAATAATGTATCTAACGCAGATGAAAAGGCAAAAAATACAAATGAAATAATCAGGCGTCTGGAAGCAGCAAGTAAACAGATTTCTAAAATCATAAATGTTATAAGTGACATTGCCGATCAGACAAATATGCTCGCTTTGAACGCTGCGATAGAAGCAGCCGGAGCAGGAGATGCCGGCAAGGGTTTTATGGTAGTAGCCAACGAGGTTAAAGAGCTTGCAAAACAAACAACCGAAGCTACAGGTGAAATTGCAGATCAAATCGAAAATATGCAGAATAATATGTCCGATGCTGTAAGAGCTGTTTCAGAAATAACTGCGATAATGAACGGTATGTCAGAGTATATAACTTCATTTGCAAATGAAATGAATAAACAGGGAAATAGAGGCAATCAAATAACAAATGAATCTGCGTCGGCAGCAAAACAAATGAACGATATAAGCGCAGAGATTAACCGTATTTCTGAAAATGCTCAATCAGTTTCAAGAACCGTAGTTGATTCATCAAAAGGAGTTAACGAGATAGCTAAATCCACAGCCGAGCTTGTTGTGGGTTCCCAGGAAATAGCGATGAACTCAGAACGTGCATCAAATAATATGAATGAAATAAACCGCACAACAAAAGATATGGCATTTGGGCTTATTGATATTTCAAAAACAATACAGCTTATCAGTGAAGAAGCCGGTCTTTCACAGAAAAACATGCTTTCGATAAAGGTTTCAAGCGAAGAATTGCTGAAAATGGCAAATGAATTGGAGGATCTTGTATCAAGTTTCAAAACAAGCTGATAATTCGGAGTATAAAAGTGCCGAAACTTTAGAATTGATAAAAAATACAAAATATGATATTATTATCATCGATATTGAAGTTGTTGTATAATATCATGTTATTAGTTCCGGAGAACTTAATTTTGATGATTGAACCTGTAAAAATAGAAAATATTCTTAAAAAGATTAAGTTTCATCCGGAAATAGTTCTTATTGCGTCTTCTACAGGCGGACCTAGAGCTTTGGAAGCCATTATTCCAAAATTAAAAAAGAACTTTCCTGCGCCTATTTTAATTGTGCAGCATATTACATCGTATTTTATTGATTCTTTAGCTGCGCGTTTAAACCGTATATCGCAAAATAATGTTAAAGTAGCACAAAACGACGAATCAATTACGGCAGGAACAATTTATTTGGCTCCGGGCGGCTTTCATATGAGACTGGATGTTGGTAATAAAATTTATCTTGATGATTCACCTGCGGTAAATGGAGTACGCCCTGCTGCCGATGTTTTGTTTGAATCTGTAGCGCAGTCTTTTAGCGGACAAAATGTTCTTACTGTAATTTTATCGGGAATGGGCAGTGATGGTAAAAACGGACTTGCAGAATTAAAAAATAAAAAGGATTGTTTTTGCCTTGTACAGAGCGAAAATACATGTATTGTATATGGAATGCCCGGTGCGGCGGTGGAAAACGGATATGCAGATATGATTCTGGATTTAAACAAGATTTCTTGTGAAATTGAAAGTTTTAATTATACAACGACAGAGAGTTAAATTATGGAATTAAGATCGATACAGGGTTCTATAAATGAATATGAGTTTATGCTTTTCAAAAATTATATCGCCAAGATAAGCGGTATCATTATTCAGCCGGAAAAAGCGTATCTGATAGAAACAAGACTTTCCAAACTTATGCTTGATTGCGGAGCCGCGTCATTTGAAGAATTTTATGAATATATTATTTCCGAAACCGACCCTGCAATGCCGCAAAAAATTATTGATGTTATAACAATTAATGAAACCATGTGGTTCCGTGATACCATGCCCTGGAATGTAATGGAAAGGGTAGCTTTACCGGCTCTTATAGACGATCTTATTTCCGGTAAAAAATCAAAAATACGGATATGGTGTTCTGCAGTTTCTACAGGACAGGAAGTTTATTCGGCTGTTATGTGCATTGATGATTATTTAAATAAAAATAATATTAAAGGTGTCGATCTTTCCAATTTCGATTTTGTAGCGACGGATATTTCCAACCGTGTTTTGGAAACAGCGAAAAACGGAAGATATGACAGAATAAGTATCATGCGGGGATTAAACGATTATTACAGAACAAAATATTTTGAAAATAGCGGTACTGCATGGGAAATAAGTCCGAAAATAAAAAACGCCGTGAAATTCAGCCGTTTTAATCTTCAGGATAGTTTTTTCGCTTTTGGAACATTCGATATTATTTTTTGCAGATATGTTCTTATATATTTTTCGGACGAGTTTAAAAAAGAGATAGCTTCCAAAATGTATAGTTCTCTTGCAGACGGAGGTTTATTATTTACCGGAAATTATGTTTTATATGATCTATTTAAGGATGACTTTGATACAAAGCCGTATAGTAATTCAACTTATTATACAAAAAAGAAGGTGATTATATGAAGTTGCTTGTTGTTGACGATTCAATGGTAATGAGGAAAATTATCAGAACTGCTACCGATATGCTTCAAATGGAAATAGTAGAAGCGCAAGACGGAGCAGAAGCGATGGAAATGCTTTTAAAATTCCATAAGGAAATTAATCTGATTCTTTTAGATTGGAATATGCCGGAAAAAAGCGGTTATGACATTCTTGTGGAAATTAAAGAAAACGAATTGTATAAGGAAATTCCTGTAATGATGGTAACAACAGAAGGACAAAAAGCCAATATTATTGCGGCAGTACAGGCAGGGGCATGTAATTATCTTGTTAAACCGTTTTCTGTCGAAGAATTGGAAGTTAAGATTCGTGAATGTATGGGAAAGGGAGGAAATGTATAATGGATATTGGTAATGAGCTTGGGCTCATTTTCTGCGAATCCCTTACGGAGATTGTTTCTACATTTTCAGGTTTTTCTCTTGATGTTCAAAATTCCGCAGGCACTGCAGATGGAAAAGATAATGTTTTTTACGATATGACAGGAGTTATGGGTCTTAACGGAAAAAAAAGCGGAGTGCTTTTGATTTCCATAAATGAAAAAGATATACGTCTTTTATGTTCATATATGATAGGTGTTCCCCTTGAAGAAGTAACCAGAAATGATGTTGATGATGCCTTATGCGAACTTGTGAACATGACAGCCGGCAGCGCCAAATTACGTCTTAGCGGTTCTGAATATGTGTTTAATTTATCTTCTTCTTTTGTTTTAAGAAGTCATGATATGTATATAGTGGCAAAAAATAAAACCCATATTATTTCCAAAGTTTTGGGAAATGGAGAAATCTCCATTAAATTAAAAGTAGTTTACTGAGAACATTGTATTTTAGATAAGGAGACAGGATTTGGATCAAAAGATATTAGACACAATACCCCTGCCATGCACGATCTGGGATAAAGATAAAAATATATCCGGCTGTAACCGGAAAATGCTGGAATATTTCCAGCTGAAAGATGAAAAGGAATTTATAGAAAAATTCGGAGAGCTGTCACCTAAGTACCAATCTGACGGAAAAAGTTCAATTGAAACAATGCAGCAGCGCATACAGGAAGTTTTAAATATCGGATGGATTGTTTTTGAATGGATGTTCTGTCTTCCTGACGGATTTCCTCTTCCAGCCGAAGTAACGATGGTTCGTGTGGAACAGGAAAATAGTTCGTTTGTTACGGGTTTTATAAGGGACTTGCGCGAACAAAAACAAATGACCATTGAACTAAAACATTATGATCTTCTTTTGCAAACATTAAATCAGGCAGCCGCTGTTTTATTGGATACAGAAGATACAGGATTTGAAAATAATCTTTACAGCAGTATGGATATGATGATAAAAGCAGTAGATGCCGACAGGGTTTCTATCTGGAAAAATCATGTTTTTAATGATGAATTATGCGCTACACAGCTGTATGAATGGTCAGATGAAAACGCTCCTGTGCAGCTTTCTGAATATACAGAAAATGTTTCTTACAATAAAATTATACCGGGCTGGAAAATTGTATTGTCAGCCGGGCAGTGTCTTAACAGCACTGTACAGGATATGGATGCCGATACAGGAAATTTCCTTGCAGCATCCGGAGTAAAATCTATTTTTGTAGCGCCTATTTTTTTACGTGATGATTTTTGGGGATTTGTCGGGATTTATAATTGCCATTATGAAAGAATATTTCCCGATAACGAAGCTGCAATACTTCGTTCTTTCTGTTTATTAATAGGAAACGCTTTCCTTCGCAATAATATGACTCAAAATTTGCAGGAAAACATTAAAGAATTAAAAAACCTGAAAAGAAATTTAGAAGAAACACTTGAAGAAGCAAACGATGCAAACCGTACAAAATCAGAATTTTTGGCTAAAATGAGCCACGAAATCCGGACACCAATGAACAGTATAATCGGATTTTCTGAACTTGCTTTGGATGGAGCAGATGCACAGCCTGTTACAAAAGATTACCTGGCTAAAATACTTGATAATTCAAAATGGCTTTTACAGATTGTAAATGATATACTGGATATTTCAAAAATTGAACACGGTAAAATGGAATTGGAAAAAATACCATTCGATTTAAACGAAATGTTTAATTCTTGCAAAACAATAATTATGCCTAAAGCCCTGGAAAAAGGTTTATTAATAAATTTTAATATAGATACAGAAGTCAATAAAAAGTTATACGGTGATCCTGTAAGATTGCGTCAGGTACTTGTAAATCTGCTTTCCAATGCAGTAAAATTTACTGACAAAGGAGAAATAAAATTAAATGCTTCTGTAAAGGATTCCAAAGAAAACAGTTTAACAATATATTTTGAAGTGAAAGATAACGGCATCGGAATCACAGAAGAACAAATGAAAAAAATATTTGATCCTTTTATACAGGGAGAATCCGGTACAACACGGAAGTTCGGCGGCTCGGGGTTAGGGCTCACTATAACAAAAAATATAATAGAAATGATGGGCGGTGCTTTGACTGTTCAAAGTAAACCAGGCGATGGAAGCACATTCAGTTTTGAAATTAGTTTTGATACTGCAGGTTCACAGGTTAAAAATATAAAAGCAAAAGAAATTACCCTGCAAAATATAGAAAAACCTGCGTTCGAAGGTGAAATATTAATATGCGAAGATAATGCAATGAACCAGCTTGTTATATGCGAGCATCTTGCGCGTATTGGTTTAAAAACAATGGTGGTTCAGAACGGCAAACAGGGTGTAAACATTGTTAAATTCCGCGCTCAGAAAGGTTTAAAACAGTTTGATTTAATATTTATGGATATACATATGCCTGTTATGGACGGAATTGAAGCAACTGTAAAGATTAAAGAAATTGATCCGAATATTCCGATTGTTGCTATGACAGCTAACATTATGGCAAAAGATATGGAAGTTTATGCTGAAAAAGGAATGTGTGACTGCGTGGGTAAGCCGTTTACATCCCAGGATTTATGGAAATGTTTATTAAAATATTTTACGCCGATTAAGTAAAAAAATAGTTTTTAAAGATTGTCATTAAAAAACTCTACACGGTTTCTGCCGAGTTCTTTGGCTTTGCGTAAGGCGCTGTCTGCAGTTTCTTCCAGTTCTTCCATTGTATCAGCGTGAGTAGGAGCTATTGAAATGCCTATGCTGGTGCGTGTACTGATAAAAACTGTTTCCTGTGCGCCGGGACTTGCAGGTACTTCAATCTGTTTTTTTTCAATACTTGCCCTGATTTGTTCGGCGATTTCAAAAGCGTCGTTTGCATCTGTATCAGGAAGCAAAACGGCAAATTCATCACCTGAAAGACGAGCGGGAATATCACCCGGGCGAAGGCAATCCCGAATTTCGTTAGCGGCAGCGGTAATAACAAGATCTCCTGCTTTTGTTCCGTAAAGATCGTTTATACCGTGAATTTTATCTAAATCCATCATAAGAAGAGATATAGTACGAAAACTCATTGATTGATTGTTAAAGCGTTCCTTGATCGATTCTTCAAGAAAACGATGATTGTAAAGACCTGTCATTTCATCGGTGATGGCTCTTCGTCTCGCCGCTTCACCCCACCGGATAATATCACTAAATGATTTTGAAGTTTGATCCAGCCATTGATTTTGAACAATACTTATCGCACGCAGAATTTTAAAACCGATTATCGGGTTATATGTAATAATTCTATAAAAATCAATTGAACGCAGTGTCATTACAATAGAATCTTCTTCTGCTGTAATTGTCGCAGACCTTGGTTCATGCGCGATAATAGACATTTCTCCGAAAAAATCCCCCGGACTAATATTGAAAAGCCATCTTGGAGTTCCATCGGATTGAAGCCCGGAAGCGCTTAATACTCCGGACAGAAGAATAAAAACTTCATCTCCGCTGTCTCCCTCTTTAAATACAGTTTTCCGTTTTTTTGTATGTATTGGTTTTAATACTTCGGCAACAATATTAAATTCTTCTTCATTAAGTTCACAAAAAAGCGGAGATTTTTTTATTGATAAAGCCATGTTTAAATTATCACTCATGTTTACCCGTATGTGTATAGTGAACTATTTTTTCTCCGCCGTTTTTCCATGTGTCCAGAAGAAGCGAGTAACAGCCGTTAAAAAGGCTTTCCCATTCTGTGTCATCTTTGGGCCAGACAGCCCAGGCAATTGTTGCAGAAAAATTAAATTCCGGAATTTCATCTTTTGCGCATACAGGTTCCATAGTTAAAATTGATTCAGCCAGTGTTTTTGCGATTGTATGCGCCTGTGCGGAGTTACAATTATTAAATATCAAACCTACTTCGTTGCTTTTAAATCGAAGCGCCCAGCCGTGACCTGCGATGCGGGTAATATTTTTTAGAATTATTGCTATTTTAATCATCGCTTCATCTCCTGCGCTGTGTCCGCGTGAATCAACCAGTATTTTAAAGCGATCTGGTTTAAGCATAATTAAAGCGGCAGGGTCTTTTAAATTACCGATAATTTCATCGGCGATAAGTGTTTGTTTCCAAAGCCCAGTACCGGCATCTTCGTAAGCACGTCTGTGAAGTTCCTGTACCCATGACATATTTTCAAAGATAAGTTTACGGGTAGATTTGATACGTCCTGTCATCATTATAATCGCATTTAAAAGGATGCTGCACACTGCGTTAGGTTCATCATTTGCAAGATTATCCATTGTGGAATTGGAATCCGGAAAAACAATAAGCCTTGAATCCTGTGCAGCTTCGGCGTAAGCGTCATATTTAGCGCCTCTTGCAAAGTCAAAATCGCCTATTGTATCTCCAGAGGTAAACCTTGCCATTTCTTCTTCACTGTCGTCGCTGTTTTTCTTAAAAACACGGATTTCACCGCTTGTAAGTATATAAAACCGTGAAGCATCCTCTCCGGCAGAAAACAGGGACGATTTTTTATTAAGATTAATTATCCCAGAATGAGATACAATAAAATCTATCTCTTCCTGGCGTAAATTGGCAAAAAGTTCCTGATTTTTAATCGATTCCAAATCGATTCCAGCACTCATTTTTGTATTATGTATGTATTTTGCGAAAATGTCGAGGGGGAAGGTAAAATAACCTTTAAATTTGTAAAAGTACAATTAATAAATATTTCGAAAGGATTAAAAAGGTCTTGTAACTAAATACAAGAACTTCTGATATTTACGACTATTTTGCACCAAAATGCAGAAAAGTCAAGACTATTTTGCATTTTGATGCGTTTTAGTCGCGGTGACAATCACTATTTAAATTTTTTTCACTTTTTCTCATTTTCGGTCATGCGCCACACATATCCGCGCCATATATAGGTACAACTTTTTTTGAAGTTGCATCACCTTTTTATGGAGTATTTTATGAAACTAAACAAAAATCACAAAGACAGTCTGTTTTCCACTCTGTTCAACAACCCCGATGTTTTGCGGGAGCTTTATTCGGCTATAGAAGGAATAACTATTCCGCAGGATATGCCAATCGACATCAACACGTTGACCGATGTATTTATCAAAGACAAAATTAACGACGTATCGTTTACAATTGATAACCGTCTTGTCATTTTAGTGGAACATCAGTCAACAATAAGCGAGAACCTGCCGCTTCGCTTGTTGGAATACATCGGGCGCATATACGAAAAAATAGTTAATTACGAAAGAAGATTCCAAAAAAAACTTGAAAAAATTCCCAAACCCGAATTTATTGTGTTATACAATGGCAATGAAACTTTTCCGGAACATAAAGAACTCCGCCTTTCAGACGCTTTTATGGATATAAAGGGGTTAAAACAATCCGAATCTGAAAAACAACCGCTGGAATTAATTGTTAATGTGTATAATATTAACCAGGGGAAAAATACGCAAATATTAAAGAAAAGCACAACACTAGACAGCTACAGTATTTTGATAAGCAAGATATGGGAGTATCGAAACAGTAAATTAACACTTGAAGAATCGTTAAAACTTGCGATAATATACTGTATTGATAATAATGTGTTAAAGGACTTTTTAAGAAAACATGGTTCGGAGGTATTTAGTATGCTTTACGGTGAATATAGATTAGAAGACGAAATTGCGGTTGTTAGAAGGGAAGCGCGTGAAGAAAGCCAATATATAATCGCCCAGAACGCTCTCGCTGAAGGTTCCACACTCGAATTTGTACAAAAAATAACCGGGCTTGATTTAGAAACAATACGCGAGCTTAATAAATCGCACGTTTAGCTACGGGTGCGGGCTGCAATTAATAAACTGCGTATTTGTTACAGTTAACCCCGGACTGCCAAGTGATGGAAAAATCGCGCCGCCTGCCGTGTATGCAGTGCAGTTTTCAAAACGGGAATCTATAATTGTAAGACTGTTTGTTTCTAACCAGTAAACTCCGCCGCCCAAACCAATTGATAATGCAGGATTAAAACCTGCTGGCAAGAATTCAATACCATAAGCTTTTGCGTTTGTAATTACAGTATTTGAAATAATAACACTATTACAAGCTAACTGTATTGCACCGCCATAAGCAGTTTGATAAGCATTAGAGCCGGGTTCAATAATTATAGTTCCGCCATCCGCAATTGAATTATTAATATTAACATGGGAAATAGTCGCATTTCTGCAGGTAAGTTGAATACTTCCACTTCCAGAAGCTCTGGAATTTTCAATTAAAATATTTGACAGTTCTACATCAGCTGATGAACCGCTAATTTCCATAGATCCTCCTATGCCATCTAAGCTTATTATATTTTTAAAATCACAATCAGAAATTCGAGCCATTGATAAAACACTATAACCAAATATAGAAATACCATTTCCTGAATTTTCCACTCTTAAACCTTCAATTATTACATTCCCAACAAGTGAAGCCACAATACCAAAATCACTTGCATTTTTAATGTTACTGTTTTTTATAGTCAAAGATGAACCACTATTCCCACCAAAAAAAATTATTCCTCTTACACAATTTTGTATATCAATGTTTTCAATAAATAAATGAAAACTACGTGTATTATTAATATTATATCTATCATTATTAATTACAATCGGATGAGCGGATCTTTGAAAGTTATTAAAATTACAGTTTGAAACACTTAATGTATTTCCATTACTTAGATCAACTGCAATCGCGCCACTTATTTCTCTGCCATCAGACCATAAATTATCGCAATCCGAAAAATTTATATATTCAAATAATAAATCCCCGTTTATTAATGAAGGTCTATAATAATTATTTACCAATACATATTCTGTAGCGAACAAAGTACGAGAAACTCTTCCTCCGCCTAAATCCCCTGTAATCACAGCTCTGCGGCTATTCATGTTTGTCCTAGAGCTAACAGAATTTTCCGTTCCGGCAAATCCGCCAATGTAAGATGTGTTAGCTGTAATTAAAAGGTAATCATCTATATTATTAGTATTCGAAGGTGTATAAGTTCCTTGCGCTATCCAAATTTCTTTGGCAATATTATCAGGAAAAAGAGAGGCATCCTCACAAGCTTGCGGCATGTTTCTGTAAGCGTTCTGCCAATTTGTGCCATCCCCCCTGCCTGTAGCGTTTTGTCGTACATAAATACGGCTGTTAACCTCTTTTATTCTTACAGTGTAACTCCTATTAAAACCGTTTGTAGCGCTCGCGCGGTATGTTACAGGTGTGTAAAACTGTCTTCCTGTTCCGGAAATCTGTGTTATACCATTTACATCGATAGTACCTTGAGCGCTCCAGCGCGGAACAAGAGTGCGGCTGCCGCCGGGTGTGTCGAATAACAATGTAGCGGTAATCTCGCCTGTTAATTGGTTTATTGTCGCTATTGTGTCGTTTAAAAGACCCGGGTTATCAACTGCAAAAAAAGTAAATGTAGTAATCTCGGCAGTATCGGAAAGATTTTGTGTAAAAATAACTTCAACACGGTATTCACGTTTTAATGTAGGGTTTGACGGGTTAGTTACTGTATACCAGATTGGAGAAGAAAAATTAAGTGAACTTGTCCCGCTTGTTTGTGTAACTCCGTTAACAGTAACATTACCAGTTGCGCTGAATTGCGGAATTAAAGAAACAGGAGGAATAGCGCCGCTGTAAGCAGCTTCGATTATTATTAACCTTGCATTATGATCGATCATCGCTATACTATTGGATATTAACGAAGGGTTCTGTACCGTACTAAAAGCAAAAGAGTTTATTACAGGTAAAGGGTCGGATGCGGGTAAAAGGTTTACAGTAACAGTATATGTTCTTGTTAAACTTCCGTTTCTGGAAGTAACTACGTATAAAAGCGGCGCGGAAAAATCATTTAACGTTATTCCGCTTATTTGATTACTGCCGTTTACTAATATTGTTCCGGGAGGTGTTTGTGCAGGAGATACAAATTCGGCACGCAGTTCCTCTGGTTTTTCGCCTGAATAATATACGGTAACATTTATGGTTCCTGTTCCGCCGCTGTGTGTAATTTCTGCCATGTAATCTGCATTTATAAGTGAATTTCTGGCTCTTGTAAATCTAAAGTCTGTTATAGCCCTGCTTGTATCAGGGTCT
>WQYB01000042.1 GCA_009781475.1 Treponema sp. | reverse complement strand
TCTTAGGTCGGGCAGTACGACGCAGGAAGTATCTGGTTTTGCACTTGATGAAATGATACTTCGTAGGTACGGAAGAACTTGGGATTCCGCTCCTGTTCCGCGTGCTAAGCAAAAAGATTTTCATCATGATGCTTTTAATATTTTTAGGCAAAAAGCGGTTTCAAGTGAGCGTTTGACACCCGATGATGTTGCAGGCAGTGATATAAAATTGCTTCAGGCATTAAAACTAACAGACGGTAATTATTTATTAAAAGCAGCCCTTCTTCTTTTTCATCAAGATCCTGAAAGTTGGTGTTTAGGTTCTTATGTCAAAATAGGTTATTTTAAAAATGATGCTGATATCCTTTATCAGGATGAAATCAATGGTCCGCTTATTAGTATTGCTGATCGTATAATAGACACTATCTATACAAAGTATTTTAAGGGGCTGATCCGATATGAAGGAATCCAGCGAATAGACAAATTTCCCATGCCGCGCGAGGTTTTACGCGAAGCTGTACTAAATGCGGTTATACACAAAGATTATAATACAGGAAATCCAATTCATATAAAAATTTATGATGATAAGGTTATCATTTACAATGATATGCAGCTTCCGCCAAATACCACACCAGAAAAAATACTTAAAGGTTCAGGCTCAAGACCGCAAAATCCTCTTATAGCAAACGCATTTTTCCGCTCAGGGCAAATTGAAGCATGGGGACGTGGAATAGAAAAAATGAGAAATGGTTGTATAACCGATAACCTACCCGAACCTGAATTTGATATTACGCCGAGTTTATTTAATATCTGTTTTCATATCAGAAATAATAACCAAATGTCAGAAAATACTGGTGGTGTAAATTTCGGATTAAATTTCGGATTAAATTTCGGATTAAATGAAACTGAACAGAAAATAATAGAACTTATTCATAAAAATCCATTAATTAGAACCCAGGAAATGGCAGATACATTGGGGTATACAAGGCGTAATGTAGAATATGCAATTAGCGCACTAAAAGAAGCAGGGTTTTTGGAGCGTATTGGTTCAAAAAAAACAGGTTATTGGGTTGTAAAGTCCGGGGAATAGCAAAATGGTTCCATTTTTATGACCGAAAACACTCGCAAACTAATAGAACAAATTCTCGCCATACCTACCGGCAGGGTTTCCAGCTACCGTGACATTGCGTTAAAAGCAGGAATCCCTAACGGCGCGCGGCAAACAGTCAGGACTTTGCATTCCATGTCAGAAAAGTATAATCTCCCGTGGCACAGAGTTATCCGCTCCAACGGCACCATCGCCCTTGACGGCAACGGCAGAGAATTGCAGCTAACACTTTTACGCAGTGAAGGTGTAGAAGTTTATGCGGATGGAGTGGTGGATATGGAGAAGTTTGGGTGGTGAAAGGTGAGGGAATTCTCTGGATGGTGTCTAGGGAATTGGGGTATTAAAAGAAGATAATCATATGTATGATAAGGATAAAGACAATGAATATTCAAATATTTGGAAAACAAAAATGCTCCGAAACAAAAAAAGCCGAACGTTATTTTAAAGAGCGAAATATAAAATTCCAATTTATAGACATTGATAAATATGGTATCAGTAAGGGTGAATATCAAAGTATAAAAAATGCTATTGGCAGTATGGATAACTTAATCAATAAAAAATCTAAGGAATATGAACGCCAATATATTAATCATTTATCAAGTCAGGATGATATTGAAGAACGCCTTTTAGCTAACCCAGGAATGTTTATAACTCCGATTGTAAGAGATGGAAAAAAAGCGACAGTTGGGTATCAGCCTGATGTTTGGTGTGGGTGGATTGGTGGGTAGAGGGGATTTCTCTAGATGCTGTCTAGGGAATCTGGAGATGTCAATTTGTCACACGCTGTGTGGCGAATCTTGATAGGTCAATTGTGGCGACACTGTCGCAACAATTGGGGTTTATTTATCCAGCTTCAACTTGAAATCGTTTTATAAACGCAGGATCGTCACGGACAATTTCAAGTAGACGGCTGGATGCTCCGTCTGGTTTGTTTCTGCCATTTTCCCACGCTTCAACTGTTTTTGGAGACACACCCAGTGAACCTGCAAAGATAACCTGGCTAAGCCCAGTTCTTTGACGTATTTGTTTTATATCATCGGTGTTGAACGAATCAATAGGTTTTATTGTTAATTTGGTTTTTCTGGCTTTAATTTTTCCTTGCTGATAATCAACAGCTTCGTTCAAGCCTTGCATTATACTTTTATAAACACTCATTTTGAATTCTCCTGTTGTTTTAATCCTTGTTCTAAACGGACAATCATCTTTGCGATTGCGTTCCGTTCTGTTTGGGATAAATTATCCTTCTCACTTTTAGGATAAGCGGTTATGAGATAAATTGTTTTATGAACAGTAAAGTCCACATAAGCAACCCTGCCGCTTCCGCTCTTTCCTTGACCTTCAAAGGCTATGCGTGTTTTTCGCAACCCTTTAGTGCCTCTAATAACCTTCCCTGCTTTTGGGTTTTTCAGTAAGGTTTCTTGTAATTGACGAAGTTCCTCATCGCCTAAACCGAGCTTTTCCCATTGGCGATCGAACTCAGGCATCATCACAAATTCACGAATCATATACCCACCTTTAACATACCCTATTTAATAGGGTATGTCAAGAAATTATTATTTATACATTGTTTTCTATTATTTTTTTTCTTATATGGAATCAGACTTGTCGCTCCCCAAACCTACCCTTTAATCGAGAATGAACAAATGAGCCTTTTGATGGCGCTGTCATAAATTCTCTATAAGTTGACTCAGGAACATTCCAACGGTACATAAGTCCATTTTTAAAAAGGACTTCTAGTACGCCATTTTCATAGCCTGTCGATTTTACATTTGAAGATGATACTGGTGTGTGGTACATTTTTTTCTCCTTTACGATTAGTTTTTCGGTGACGATCGTCTATGTGATTCAACCGATACAGGCTTGGGTCCGGGTTTTTTTCCAGATCCTTGAAAAGCCGGCGTAGAAGGTGATGACCGTGGATGCTCTTTTACTTTTACTGTTTTTGGTGCCATAATAAATCTCCCTAAATATAATATTTATGCTACTTTACAAAACAACAATGTTGCTGTAAAATAGCATTGTGTATATATATTATATACAAATAAATCAAGGATTGTCAAGTTGAAAAATGAATCGGAAAGATACAAATTTATCCTCGAAAAGTCAGGTTTATCCAAAACCGCTTTTGCAGAAAGTTTAGGTATCTCTCGTTCTCATAATTACCATCTTGAAAGAGGAACTCAAAAACCACCTCGTGAGGTTCTTGATCGGCTTGCGTCTATATACAACATCAATTTAAATTGGCTAATCCACGGCAAGGGGTTATCTGGCCTCGAACAAGACATCGTAGAAATTGAACTTTTTAATCAGCAAGCCTCCGCAGGAGGCACTGTTGCCGGAAGCGGACGGGAGGCAGAGGACTATCCTGAAATGAATTATCTTAATGTACCCTATTCTCTCATACGCCCAAATCGCCCCGAAAACTTAAAAGCCGTATATGTGTCAGGGGATAGTATGATTGAAGAAAACATAGATGATGGAGATATTGTCATTTTCAACACCAAACAGCAGGAAGGAAATGGCATTTATGTAGTGTCAATCGGAAATTCTGTTTTGGTTAAACGGGTGAATTTTGATTTATCGAATGATACCATTATATTGATTAGCGCAAATAAAGCCTACGAACCTCGCCATTATTCTAGGCACGAGCTTGAAGATTTTAATGTTGAAGGGCGGGTTGTGGCGTGTTATCATAGGGTGTAGGGACTTGTGAAAGTATGTTTAAAAATTTGGGAGGAAATCAAATGAATAAAAAAGAAAAAACGCTGGTTATTAATGCTTTAACCTATAAAGAAAGTCCATCATATTGGGGAGTAAATAATGTAAAAAATTACTTGCGAGAGCTTCAAAATAAATTCAACGAAGTATTGATTACAGCAACTTCAGAAGAATTGAGGAATAGAATTTTTCAATGGATCGATAAATGCGATCCAGAATTAGATGTTTTTTACAACTATAATAAAACAATTGAACAGGAAAAAGGCAAAACTTGTCAATTGTTCCAAATTCCTTCCAATCTTGTTAATGAGATTAATAATGTTTTAAGTAAACAGGAAGAATTACCATATGACGCATTAAATATGGGTACTTGGGATAAACCAAAACTTGTATTTTCCTGCAAGAAAGGTAATCAATTTGAAATGTGGTATGCGGTGAAGGCTACAAAACATGCTTCAAAGGCCTTTAACTTTGATAAACTCCCTGAAGATATCCAGAATTCACTCTTTTCAGTATTGGCAGATACCATTCCTGATATGTATGAATTGGAAAAAATACGGTTTGAATACAATATATTTAATAGGATTATTAATATTCTCACCATTGATACTTTAAATAAAAAAATATCGATTTCAACAGACCAGCCAAAGTTAACAGATCCTGATGATGCAGAAAAAAGTAATGTTCGACCAGAAGATAGACTAAGCCCTCTTTTTGATAGAATCTTTAACTCATTGGGTATTTCCAACACAACTACAAAAAACATCTCTGAAAAACGAAGAGTTAATATCAATTCGGTAAAACAGATTAAAGTTAAGGAAACAGACAAGTTATTATTATTCCCTAATCGATTTGATACTAGTTTTAATGCTGGAGATTTAACAGCAGCTAATATTACGAAATTTCCAAGATTAACTACAAATAATATTTTTCCAACTGTTGAGGAATATTATCAAACTAATAAAACTTTTAAAAACTTTTTTAACACATATTCAAATTTTGATGCGCATAAGAATTCAACATTATTATTAACTATTAAAGATGTTCCTGGGATAGAGACTGAAGCCGAAGGTTTTTTTCTTTTTGTTGTAGTTGATTCATTTATCCATGTTGCAAGGATATTATGTAATATTACTACTGGCTCTTTGCGTATTTTTTTAGAGAAAGGAAACGGGTCATATGAATACATTGCCTCTGAACTGGATAGAATTTTTTCATAGTGCTCAGTTTCAAACTGAGATTATGCAAAAATTATATAAATTTATAACAGAACTGTCTCCAAATACAACAATTTCAACAGAAGAAATTTCCAGTAATATTGGAGTAACTAATGAAATAGCATTAAATATTATTAATTCTTTAATTAAATCAAATTTGCTTTCATCTAAACTATTATGTCCCGAATGCCACGAAAACATTTACTTTTCTAGTAAACAAATAATTACATGTGATAATTGTGATACTGAAATAAATATTTTTGTAGAACCAATGGCAATAATAAATACAGATGCTTCACTTGTACATTTAATGAAAGAAAGCATAGATGATAAAAGTTATGAAGTAAATGCAAAATTAATAGAGAAAATCGGAAAAGAAAGAGGCTATCTATATTATCTTCTTACTGATATTACAGACAGCCAATTAAAGCAAAATGATAATCCAGATATGTATTCTTTAAATCTATTCCAATTATGGTCTGATTTTTGGCCAGAAGTTATGCACATTTCTAGGAAATCATCATTACAATTATATGCAAAGGGAGATGCTGTAGCATGGGTTTTTAATGAAAAAGAAGATTTGCTCAAGACAATTAATGCTTTAACTTTATATCTTTGTGAAAATCCAATAACTAATATATCTGTTTATGCGAGTAAAATATTATTGCCACCTAATATAAAAATTACATTAATGCGTAGTCTTGATAAAAAATGGGATTTAAATACTCCTTCAGTAACTGATTTTTACAGAAAAACAGCTTTCAAACCAGTTATTTGGGAAAGAACAAATGACTATATTTTAAAATACTGCTTGTTTGATTGCTTGGAGAAAAATATTATTGATAATACATATTGTTTTTTAAAGAATGGTGAAAAAGAGAATTATTATATTGAAGGAAAACACAATTACAGCTATAAAGGAGAATGTTTTGCAGGCTATTGCAATGCAAATACTATGAAAATTCTACAGAAGTCACCCCATGCTTAAAAAACCCAAAGCCAACAAATTAAACCAAATAGACGTCTACACCTACCCCGGACCCACGGAGTTATATTCCTAATATATCTATTTTATGCTCATTTTAAAAATATTTATTTTTATTATGATAATGCAACACATTTTGGTTTGGGAAAAACAATACTGCGTAGTAATTTTTTGTTATTAAAATTTCTTGAAATATTTATATATGTTTCTAAGTAATTGTCATTAACACTATCTTTCTGATGATAAAAAATTCGTATTGATTTGCATTTCTGATGTTCAAAAATAGTATTTAATAGAGTTTTATCAGATAAGCCGCAGGATAATCCCATTATATAAACTTCAAAATCATCTGATTCCAAAAAAGAAAGCATATCTTGATAGTTAGTTGTAAGTGAATACCTAATTGACTTAATGTATTCAAGGAAACCTGAATTGTTGATTTTCTCTAATTTACTATAACTATCATCCATTTCATCGCCATAGCCAAAAATAATGGGATTATCTGGTTTATTAAGCTCGCCATGAATATTGATTGTTTGTGTTCCACGAGTTTCATAAGTATAAGAATTTAATGTTCGAGTATAATTAAAATTAAGGAAAAGGACTAAGTCTTTTTCTTCTAATGAAGCAAACATATTGTTCCAAATAAAGTCATTCTGAGGTGGATTTTTTTCACATTCTTCTGATAGATATTTTAGTAAAGCAATTTTAATAGTACGAAAATCTTCATTTAGCTTTAAAATTGCTTCATCGTTATCAATACATTCCAATAGAGCTGAATAATATTCTATCTCAATATCAACCCAATCTTTTAAGGCCTGTTTATTTGATATTCTTTTAAGAAAATTATTTTTGAATACTAATTCTGTGTAAATGCTATTATCAGGTACAGATTTTATGTAAGGCGAAGGTAGGCAATCATACCAATTAAATTTACTATAATTTGATAATTTTCTTAAAAGAGAAGAGCGAGGTTCTCTAGATTTTATTTCAAAATATTCGTCTTCGTAAGTAAAAACATGCATATTATTCCAATCTGTTGATGATAAAATATTTTCTTTCTTTTTTTGCCAAAAACTTGTTATAAAATGTTGATAACTGGTTTTCATATCATGTGCTAAGTCAAAACCGTTGCCTATGAGAATAACTCTATTCATATGTTTCCTTCCCTCCAAACGTCTCATTGAACAACGCTTTTAGTAAATCTTTACTGTACTTGTTCTGGTTTTCAATTTCTGCTTGTAATTGGCTGCATTTTTCTAATAAAACTTCTACTTTTTCTACAATGGCTTGTTGTTCGGAATGTGATGGAAAAGGAACAATAAGATTTGAAAGTGAAGTAGCATTTACGTTAGGTTGTCCTGCTCCCCAAGCAGCATCGTACAATTGTTGCCAATAAATTGGACTTTCCATAAATATTTTTAAAAACTTAGGGGAAATATAATTTGAAGGAACAGCTCTTATTAAATATGAGGCGAAGAGAGATTTTACAGGAATTTCATTTACTAGAAATGTTTTTCCAATAGTACCGCCTGTTCGTGCAATTACTATATCGTCTTTGCTTAAAAGATAATTATCAATATCCGACTGTGTAAAATCACAGCCTGGAACCGTATCCCAATCAACTTTGTTTTCTTGTATGTCTGTAATTCTTAACAATCGGACCTCTTGTTTTTCAGGCTTTGCAGAAGCGGTGAAGCCATAATGTATTCTATGACAAATCTCCCCTAACCTACACCACTCCCACCCTTCCGGCAATTCAAAAGGAATTTCCTCTTTGGCAATAGGCAGCAACGGTTTTTCTTTTTTGATTTTTTTTTCTTTAATTAACTTCTCTTTTTTTACTTCAATGCGTTTTAGCAGTTCAGCAGCAGGTTCTGTATTTGGATTTTGTTTCCGCCATTCTGATGTTAGTTTGCCTTGTATGGCTTCTTGGAGAATGGATTGTTTTAACTTAGCTAGAAGTTGGGATTGCACTTGGTTTTCTTCGTTTAAAACATCAATTTTATCTAACAAATTAAACTTTTCATTAAGCAATGGAAACTTAGTTACGTTATTAAAATTATCATTTTCTACTTCATCAATAAAACATCCGATTTCCAATTGTTTTTCATAATCTAATAACGGAATTTTAATACTTTGAATTCCAGTTTTACTAATAACAGGTTGCATTGCATTATTGGCATATTTATTCAAGTTAGAGTAACTTAAAAAATGCTTCAAGAAATTCAACGAAAAACGTTTATCGAATTCTTTCACATAAAGCAAATTATCCGTAACCCATGATCTTTTTTCTATATTAAAAACACAACCACATCTTGCACCAACACGACCAATACCAATTGTATCAAAATCTATATTGAATTTGTTGTGTTGATTTTCTGTTTTTCCGCCGCCGCCATAAACATAATAAATACCCTCTTTCATCTGATGTTTCGGCAAGGTATCTCCACTCTCCAAATTTATAACATCGTGAATAGGCAGACATTCATTTACTTTTATTGAACCAAACAAGTATTCAATAGCAATAGTAAGTTTGTAGTTATCAAAATATTTTTTTGCCATTATTCCAATAAACCTTCAATTTCTTCTAACATGATTTTTGATTTATCTATAGACTTTTTTAAATCAGCAATCACTTCTACTGTGGTTGTTTCGATTTCCTCTACAATAGAATTCGGGTTCTTAATATCCAAATCCCAATTATTCAAATCTTTAACTTTAACCTTCCATGCTACATCACTGTTTTTTCTGTTATTCCACCATTTTATAAGCGGCTTGAATTCATCAAATTGTATAGGTTTTGTCTTTGAATAAGACTTTTGACCTTCGGGTAGACGATGTTCATAATACCATATTTCTTTGGTTGGTTCGCCTTTTTCAAAAAATAATAAATTTGTACTTACTGCTGCGGGAAAAAAAGTACTCTGAGGTAAACGGACAATGGTATGCAGGTTACAATCTGTTAATAGTTTTTCCCGAATACGAGCTTTTACACCATCACCTGTAATTGAGCCATCGGGCAAAACAATTGCGCATTTACCGAATGGTTTTAACAACTGTAACATTAAAATAACAAATAGATCGGCGCTTTCTTTGCAACGATAAGTTGCCGGGAAGTTTGTTTCAACTCCGTCTGCTATACTTGCTCCAAAAGGCGGATTTGCGAGTATAACATCAACCTGGTCTTTTTTGCCTATGCTGTTGTATTCCTTTTTTAAGCTGTCAATATAATGATAATCGGGAATATCAATTTCATGTAGAATTAAATTAGTTAAACCTAAAACATAAGCAACTGGTTTTAATTCCCAGCCTGTGATTGAATTCTGTAAGGTTGTTTCATCCTTAACGGTTTTGACATAATTCCCTCTGACATGATCAATAGCTGCTGTTAAAAATCCGCCTGTTCCTGCGGCAGGGTCAAGCACTTTGTTTCCTAGTTTTGGGTCGGTCATTTGAGTCATAAGTTGAGTTACTGCTCTTGGAGTATAATACTCACCTTTGTTTCCGGCATCTCTTAGTTCTTGTAAAATACTTTCGTATATTGTGCCAAAAATATGTTTGTCTTCTGATTTTGTAAAATCAATTTCGTTAAGTTTGTTTATAACTTTACGCATCTCATAACCGCTTTTCATATAGTTATTAGAGCCGTCAAATACTTCTTTAACTATCATTGCTCTTTTAGGATTATCGGTACTGTTAATGTTACGGAGTGTTGCAAACAACCCTTTGTTTTTTGCTTCGTTGCTGTCAATAAATTGCAATAATTCATCTCCTGTAATGCCCTCTGGATTTGCCGCCCAATTTCTCCACTGATATTTTTTAGGAATTACAGAAACATATTTATCTTTAATAACTTCCAATTCCTGATCTTTGTCATCTATTATTTTTAGAAACATCATCCATCCTAACTGTTCCAGCCGTTGCGCATCACCGGAAATGCCGCGATCTTGCCTCATGATATTTCTTATACTGCTAATTACAGCGCTTACATTAGCCATTTTTTTACGCCGCCTTATAAAGTTCGATTTTAAGTTCTTTTATAGCTTCAAGATAATTATCTTTTCCGCCGAAAAATTTAATAATTTCCAAAGGCGCTCCATGTTTATTTACAGGAAATTGTTTTAATACTTCCATGCTTTCAATAGAGAAAATATCGCTATCGGCATACTTATCCAAAAGACTTTGAATGACCGCTTGAGCCTGTTCACCGTATTTGGAAAAATAATTACGTTTTTTAACATTGTTTGCCCTTTCTTTTCTGGTAAGCGGTTTCGCATCAAAAGCCACATGGCAAATCATATCAAATGGGTCAAAATCTTTTCCGATTTCTTCTTTCAGAGCATCAAAAAAGATTCCTTGCTGTTCTAACTCATCTACGATTGCTTTTTTCTTTTCTGCATTATTCCATGATTTTAGAAAACTATCGAGACTCGCATAATTTGAAAGTACATTTTTCTTTGTATAATCGATTAGGGTTTCTGTAATTATTTTACCGTCATTATCCAAATATTGAACTCTTTCATTGACTATCTTTACATCAACACCATCGACACGAATTTTTTCTCTTGGATTTGGTTCCGCTACAATATCGCCTCCTCCTGGCAATGTGGGAGGATATGGAAACTCAATTTTTTCTCCGTCTAATTCATCAACAATGATGTCATCTGTGGTTTCTTCGTCGGTAGTAGAAATATCATCGTCTTCTTTTACTTCTTTAATTATTACAGGCTCGCCGTCAAAACTGGGGTCAGCAAAAAGATTGGTAACATTACGAAAATCCATTATCGTAAAATATGTCTTGTCATATTCTTCGTTAATTCTTGTACCTCTGCCGATGATTTGTTTAAATTCAGTCATTGAGCCAATGTTGCTATCAAGCACTATTAACTTACAAGTTTGAGCATCAACACCTGTGGTCATCAATTTAGAAGTTGTCGCTATTACAGGGTAGCGTTCTCTTGGGCTTATAAAATTGTCCAGTTCTTTTTTCCCTTCTTCGTTATCACCGGTAATTTGCATAATATATTTACTATTATAGGCAACCAAATCAGCATTTGCATTAGCAAGACAGGTTCGCATACCTTCGGCGTGTTCAATATCAATGCAAAAAACAATAGTTTTAGCGTAACGATCATTGCCTTTTAGAAATTCAGTAATTTTTTGTGCTACTAATTCCCGGCGTTCATCAATAACTATATTTTTATCAAAGTCAGTTCTGTTGTATATCCGATCTTCTACAAGATTACCGCTCTTATCTAAAAAATCCTTTGGCGGTCTCCAACCGTCTGCATCAATATCAAGTGTTATCTTTAACACTTTGTAGGGAGCAAGGAAGCCGTCATCTATACCTTGTTTTAGCGAATATGTATAAAGCGGTTCGCCAAAATATTCGGTATTTGAAACATCGCTTGTTTCTTTTGGGGTTGCAGTCAAACCAATATGTGTAGCGTTACTAAAATATTCCAGAATTTCTCGCCATTTGCTGTCTTCTTTTGCGCTTCCTCTGTGGCACTCATCAACAATTACCAAATCGAAAAAGTTGGGACTAAATTGCTTGTAAGCGTCTTCTGATTTGCTGTCTGATAAACCTTGATAAAGAGCCAAATAAATATTGTAGGCAGTATCGATGTTTTTATGTTTGATAATTGTCATTGCATCTTTGAAATGCCTGAAATCACCTCGTGCCGTTTGGTCTATTAAAGCGGTTCTGTCTGCCAAAAAAAGAATACGTTTTTTTATACCGCTTTTCCACAATCTGTATATGATTTGAAAAGCAGTATAAGTTTTTCCTGTTCCTGTAGCCATAACTAAAATTATTCTGTTTTGCTTTTTGGCTACCGCTTCTACAGTTCTGTTAATGGCTATTTGTTGGTAATATCTTGGAGAACGACCAGAGCCATCAAAAAAATAATCGGTAGATACAATGTTTTCTGTTTCTTGTCCTTCAAGTCCTTTATATTTTTTATATTTTATCCAAAGTGTATCAGGGCTTGGAAAATCATCAAGAGATATTTCTTTTTCAATCTGACCGTCTTTTACGGTTTTATCGTGGAAGTAAAAGGCGTCTCCGTTACTGCTGAAAACAAAGGGAATATCAAGAGTATTAGAGTATCCCAATGCCTGTTGAATGCCTGCTTTTACAGAATGGTTATTGTCTTTCGCTTCGATAACAGCTATAGGGATATTTGGCTTGTAAAACAAGATATAATCAGCAAATTTACGCTTACCCCTTGCTGTTACCTTTCCTTTAACATAAATACGACCATCTGTAAAAAAGATTTCCCGTCCAATTTGAGTAAATTCATCCCAGCCTGCTTTCTTAATAGCAGGAGTTATAAATTTCTCTTTTATGTCTGCTTCTGACAGATCCCGCTTATTCATGCTTTGTCCTATGTGCAATAAAGGTAACAGTATTATAGCATGTTTTGTCGGAATAAGAAATAGATTTAAAACCCTTCTATGTGAGTTTATTAATCATAGAAATTTATAAAAGTGTTTGAACATTTACGCTACAATGTTATATAATATACAGCGAGAATGTTCAGAACAGGAGGCCACTTATGAACCAAACCAATAACTTCATGTCATTTCTAACATTCCACGGAAATGCCGAAGAAGCCATGAGATTTTACGCAGCAACTTTGCCTAATGCAAAGATCGAATCAATCGTCTATTTTGGAGATGGAGATCGCGGCGATATTGGAAAAGTGATGAATGGCAAATTGTCATTTATGGGACAGACAATTATGTTTATGGATATGAATGCCGAATATGATTGTCCGACTTTTAGCTGGGTAACATCATTTTATTCGCAGGCGGGTTTAATACCAAGAACTCGTTACGCGAAGTAGCTTCAGTGCGTTTTTTTATAAGTAACGTTTTATATATATTGGTATTAAATCCCGCATAAAATCAATACCATACAGAACAACATACCCCGTCCCTTTAGGGAGGGGTTGTTGATTTAAATTGCAAAGATGAATCAGAGTTTGATAGTATCTTTGATGGCTTGGCAAAAGACGGTGTTGTAATGATGAAGGAAGAACCGTTTCTGCAATTTAGAAAAGTTGCATGGGTTACAGATAAATTTGGCGTAACATGGCAGCCTGTTTTGGAATAACTTTCTCTTCTATATTTGGAGAATAAGCGAGCTGCATACGGTAAACAGATTTTCTCGACATTGTCGAGAAAATTGGTCGAAAAATACGGGAAAAAGATTTTGCCGACGCTGGCGGCAAAATTAAGTTGGTTACATATTTCTGTTTTTTCCCAGAATTACAATTCTGCGATCAATGATCGCTGAATCTGATAAATTAACCAAGTCAAAAGCCAATTTGGCGATCACTGATCGCCAATTCTGTTTCCGAAAAAAAGATTGTCGTTCCACTGTCACGACAATTGAGCTGATAGCAATCATAATGGATTTTTTACCATTTTCCTGATCTCAACAAAACGGTCATCTACTTCAACCCCTGTTTATACAATAAAATCTTAATACCATCATTAATTCGCTTTTTACTGCTAACCAAAAATATAACTGGTAAAAACTTCCCGACAGGCTTTATGCCGCTGGCTATTTCCATAATCTTGTCATCAATATCCAGCTCATGTACACCTTTAATTGTTTCCCCAGTAAAGTAAAATGTCAATTTAAATCCGATATTCCAGACCGATAACCAGCTATAATTTTTCTTTTTGAATAACACTTTGCAAAGCCAGCTTTTTTCGTCGTTGTAATAATTCCATTCAAGAGTGAAACCTAACGTGTTTATTTTTTCTTCGAACTCCGTGAATCTTTGATAATGTTTGCCTAATGCTTTTTCTAAAACTTTGCTGTTTGGTTTTACTTTTGGGTCTGTTAAGATTTTGTTTTCCATAATCATTTCCTCAATTTTAATACTATATTTCTTTCTTTTGCAATTGTTTCAAATAATTTAATCGTAATCGATGACATTTCTTTTTCAGTTAAATCGTTTGATTTTGTTTCATTTTTTATTTGCTCTAACACATATTTTACATCGTTCAATTCCAATAAATTAACGGCTAAGCAGAAAAAGCTTTTGTGTCTGCCGTCATTATAGTTTGTTAATAAATCTTCCAGTATTTTTACTTTTTCATTGAGCTCTTTTTTGTAAACGCTAATACCAAGGGTTTTTGCTTTTTCAAAATCTTTCATCATATTTTTGTGTGTAATAAAAGAATCTTTATCCCATTTATCGTATTTTTTACATGGGAAATCATCGCAAAGATAACAAAATTCTACTCCTTTATACTGAATGCAAGGTAAAATCGAACATGAACAATGTTTTTGTGAAAAATCTTCACCGCCGCAGCCGGGACATTTGGAATCGCCATCGGTATAATAACGAGGGCATAAACCGCAGTTTAATCCGCAAGCTGAAAATAGCGGGTATGTTCTTTCATGATTCATAACGATTGATTTTCCTTTTGTAATACTACCTTAACGCTTCTTCCACTGCTTTCAAGATAGCCTTGCTGCTTACGGTAGCGCCGCTTACTACGTCAACATCAAAGCTTTGAGTTTCTATGATTCTGTCAATAATTACTTCGGCTCTTTTTCCGATTGGAGAGCATGTGTGTTTAATAATGTCTATTGCGGTGATAAGGTGCTCATTCAAGACTACATCTACAATCACATTAATCGGCGTACCTTTAAAGTTTACTTCGCCGCGGTATGTTCCGTTTGTTTTTGCAGTAATGTCAGGCAGGGAAACCTGCATTTCTTTATATTGGCTTGTATTGCATGATATACATAAAAATGCAACTACCAATGAATATAATAAGTATTTTACTGTTTTTTTGTTCATAATTTCACCATTCCTTCTTATTAAATTATATGGTATAATGTCTTATTAATCTAGTGTATGAATAAAACAGACTACATAAAACAATTAAAAGGCCTCATCAAAAAATATCATCCGGATCTGCATAATGACAGCTATTGCGAATCCGTTTATAACGAGATAACAAAAAAACTTGTCAATAAATTAAATGAGCTTAAAACCAAAGAAAACATTCATGCCAATACAAAAGAACAGGATTATACGTACTATAAAGAAGGCATAAAGTACTATAAAAACATACATCCAAATTCATTTTACAAAAGAAACCATGACACAACATTCGAAACAAAACCTTATGATGAGCTTGTCTCTGTATTAAATAACATATATTTGTCGTTTAATTTATCCGAGCATTATTTTAATTTGGTTGTTAGCGAATATCCAAAATCGTCGTACGCAGAGGATTCTAAAGAAAAAATTAAATTATTAAAAAAGCTTCATAAAAGTTATGAGAGTATAAAAATAGAAGAGAATAAAATCGTAGACAGTACGGGTTTTATGAATCAAATGGAATTAAAAATGATGTAGTGGATTATAAGGAGTATAAAATGGCAAGAGAATACAAGGTAAAAATGAATCGGCTTCTTATGATAGATAAAGCCATACGTACAGCTAAGGAAAACGGTAAAACAATAAATACCAGTTTATTTTAACAGGGGTTGGAGTCGAGCACTGCGTTAGGCTTATGAGACTGATAGCTAAAAATCCAATGGATTTTTAGCAAGAATACCCATTCTCCCTGTTTAAAAAACAAGATGCGTTCTTGCCAAGGGCAAGCTGCTTGCTTAAGCAAGCTTGTGGTTTTGCAGACCTAAATTTATTGCAGTTACGCATGACTCCCTACGGTCGTCGAGCGTAAGGAAGTTGATTATACACGCCGCTTACGCGGCTTGTGCATCTTTAACGGGTGGAGAAGGATTCGAACCTTCGACATCCTGGTCCTGATTTATTTGCTGTAAGAATCATAAGGTTTCACCCATACACGATTCCCCCTTTCGGGAAAGCCAAACGCTCTACCAGCTGAGCTATCCACCCTATTAATTTTTCTGCTAGCTAACCTCCTTCAAAGTAATATTTTTGTAACGTTCTGACATAAGTACTTCCTTTAATGCTTCAAACGGATCGAGTTTTCCGCTTACGACCATTTTCACAATATGTACGCTAAATCCAGAAACAAGACATACTCCCAGTTTGTTTGTATTGATCGGTACTGCCATCGTTCTTGAGTTTACATTCCAAAAAATCAATCTTGGCAGTTTGTATCCTGCCTTTTTATACTCTTTTGCAATTTTAGTAAAAAGGCTTTCGTTTGCGTTCGATGCACCCTGATCAAATTCCATATCAGAAATTACAAGTATATTTTTTACAAAGTCTTTTTGCTTCATTTTGTTTTTTACTGCAGTATCTAGAATAAGCTTAAACACCTTGTAAATATCTGTATTAGCAACCTCATTGTATTTATATGCTAACTGGAGCTTAGATAACAAAGAAGTGCAATTGGTAAAATCTACATACTGCGGATTCTCTGAGAAAGTGATGTATTTGTTCTTAAACTCTGCACTATTTCTTTCTGAGCAGTAAATAGCAATAGCATTTGCAACTTCCACAGCTATAGCTCCGGTTCCCGGTAAAATACTGTACATACTACCGCTTCCGTCTGCAACAACAAGAGTATTTTCTATACCGTAATCTGGAAGATTGTTCCACAAAGCTTCGATGGCAGAATCAATGACCGGCTTATCAGTATTATACTGATGAACGATATCATGCGGAAAAAGAGTACCTGCATTTATTTTTGTCTCACCTTTTTCGACTTTCTCAAGATAAGCTGCTCGACGATCATGATCATGACGATAAAACGCAGTTTTATACTTGATATTCGCCTGTGAAGAAACTTTTGGATAATCAATTTCACCCCATCTATTAGAAGCAGCTTTTACTTCGGTTACATCAAGATACTTTCGTAAATCGGCCAGAGTTTTCCTGTAATCTCGCTCAGTTAAACCAAGTTCTTTAGCAAGAGAACGTCCAAGTTTTTTAACCTCTTTGCAACTAGTATTAACAGACGGCAGCCATTTAGCCATTATAGAGACTGATTTACCGTTTTTCATGTTGACTTTATCGATTTCGAGCTGTTCTTTTATTAAAGATACAACAACAGTTTTATTGGAATCGTATGCCGTTAGTAAGTCATCCCATCTGCCGTATTCCGGAACATATTTTAAGAGTTTTAAAAATCTTTTTTCTGTTTTGCTCAAATGTTCCATAATAATTCTGAAAAGGCGGCGTTCACCCAATCCACCGCGAACATCTCTTGCAAAAAATAGCCATTTTACAGCAAGCTCTGGATTTTCGGCAAAAGCTTTTATCCAGTCACCGATTATTTCATCTTCGTTCATTCCCCTGTAACTTGCTACACGAAAATTCATATCAAGAAGATTCTGCCCGCTGGTTTTAAACATCCACGCGGCGTTTTCGGTTTGAGTAAGCTGTTCTTTTTCCTGAGCCTTAAGCTCGCCTGCAATTAATTTAATCATAATTTCCTCCTTGAAACATGATAAAAATATATTTGATTAACCTTGACAAAGAATGTCATGGATAATAAATAACCAAAAAAAAGGCGACAAACCGCAGGGTTTATCGCCTAAAATTACTCAATAATACTTCTATTGAATACAGACGATCCCCCAATCATGGCGGTTATATGCTATTGCACATTCACTTGCCATTGAATTGCCTTGTGGGAAAATAAAACTGGGTGTCGATAGTGACATCTTCAAAATCTGTATCCTTGCAACGAGCCCGATAGCCTCGAACCATCGGTTCGGAAGTTTCCAGCACTCTCCTTAAAAAAAACAAGATGCGGGGTGCGGTTTTTATTTAAATTCTTAAACCTGCTGAAAAAGAAGCCAAATTATAAGTTTGGTGACTTTCGTCTAATTTTTGTTGCAGTTACGCATCTTGATTACACTGTACCAGAAAAAATAATTTTTTGTCAAGTCTTTTTGAAAAAATTTTTATAAATTTATAAAAAAATCTATGACAGTATTTGTCAGGGGTGTAGAAGTTATAAGCCAAAAGGTTATTTAATTGTTTTTTGGACATAAAACATGGCTTCTTTTATGGATTTGGATTTAGTGAAGATTTGAATGTGATGACCCCATGGAATTTGAAAAATAGGGTGGTTTTCTAATTCGTCAACAAGCTGTTGACGAATTAGAGTTTTATTATTGCCGACAATTTGCGGCAGCTTCTTAGAGATTCCTGTTAATTCATCACCAAGTTGGTGACGAATTTCATCATCTTTAGTGTAAAACAGATAAAATCGCTTAATGTACTTTAAATTTGTAGTAGTATAAAAATAGAAGAGAATAAAATAGTTGATAGTACTGGTTTCATGAACGAAATGAAACTAAAAATGATGTAACAGCTCACTCGCTCACATCAATTCTTTCTACCTTAAAAGTAACAGACCTTAGCCCATCGGTGCAGCATTGAATGCTTGGGTGTTCTCTTCCTTCATGGTAGCTTTGGATTACCGGGTTTATATCTCTCCATGCCCAAACGCAGAGTCCTTCCGGCGGATCCCACCTGCATGTAGAAATAAATTCCTGCCCAACTTTTAATCGTCCGCATGGAGAAGCATTTCCATAAGGGTATTGATTATATAACTCGCTGTTAAAATCGCATTTTAATACTGTAATTTTGCAGTGATATTTTTCTTTAAATCTTTCTATACCTTTTTCTTCTATGGCTTTCATGGTTTTCTCGGCTTTTTCGGTATTACACATTAAACTCTCCCGCAATCAACTGCAAAATTTTTTCCCAAGTTTAAACGCTCTTTCACAATCCTTTGGAAAAACTTTTTCCCGTCTCTTTAGCCTGCTTTTACCGTTTATAATGGTCATAGCGTATTTATTATAATCATCAAATTGATATGTTGATGTTGATAATAGAGTTTCCGAATGTCCAAACACATGCTTTAAACGTTTCTTAAAAAACTTAAATATTTTATTGTAGCCTATTAACGGCAAGGCAAAAAACGGGACATTCATTGTATAAATAAAAGCAGTTTTTATTTTTTTTCCAAATGTAGAAGGTTTAAGTTCGTATGAAGAATATGGAAAAAGCAAACGTTCTAAAAACGATCTTATCTCTCCAGTTACAGAATTAAAATATATCGGGGAACCTAATATAAGCGCGTCACATTCGCAGATTTTCTGTAAGATGGGTTCGAGTTCATCTTTCATGGCGCACTTGCTAATCGTTATGCCTTTGAGTTTACAGGCAAAACAACTCGTACAGCCTTTAAAATTAATATCGTAAAGATTAAATAATTCAGTTTCGGCTCCCGCTTCTTTTGCGCCCTCTAAGGCTTTTTCCAGCAGGATGTGAGTATTCCATTTTTTTCTGGGGCTTCCGTTTATTGCTATTACTTTCATTTACATTGTTGGCAGCCATCGAATCTTTGGTCCGCAGGCAGCCATCCTTATTGTTTACTATACCAGCAATGAGACTTGAACTCATACATACTTGCGTACGGTAGATTTTGAGTCTACTGCGTCTGCCATTCCGCCATGCTGGCAAAAAAATAAATTGTTAGGTTATTATACTAGGCACCTATGATTTTTACAAGCAGCCGCTTCTTGCGCTGACCGTCGAACTCACCATAAAAAATCTGCTCCCATGGTCCAAAGTGAAGTTTCCCGCCGGTTACTGCAACAACGACTTCGCGCCCCATGATCTGCCTTTTTAAATGAGCGTCTGCATTTATCTCGCCTGTGTTGTGGCGGTAAGAGGAAACAGGCTCGTGGGGAGCAAGTTTTTCCAGCCAGACTTCAAAGTCATGGTGCAGCCCCGATTCATCATCATTTATAAATACAGAAGCCGTAATATGCATGGCATTCACAAGGCATAATCCTTCCTGAATGCCCGATTCCCTTAACAGAGCTTCGACCTCGCCCGTTATATTTATAAACTCGCGCATTTTTTTGGTATTTACCCAAAGTTCTTTTGTAATGGATTTCATAATTGATTATGACAGTTTTTACCTTGACAATAAACCCCCAATTAGTGCAATATATAGAATAGAAATCTATTTTTTATGAAGTTCACTTCTAAAGGAGCCCTTTGTGAGTCATTCCACAGATAAAATTAGAAATGTCGCTATTGCAGGTCATGGACAGACTGGTAAATCAACCCTTTTTGAGCATTTGCTTTTTGCAGGGGGCGTAATTCAAAGGGCAGAAACCCTGGATTCCGGAAAAACCGCCAGCGATTACAGCCCGGAAGAAATTGAACGAAAAATATCGATTCATGCGGCGATGGGCCATGTCGAAAGAAACGGGATAAAGATCAACTTTTTTGATACTCCCGGCTCGTCCGACTTTAACGGCGCTGTTATTTTAAGTTTCCGCGCGGCAGAATTTGCGCTCCTTATGGTAGACGGAAAATCCGGCGTTCAGATCGAAACTGTCAAGCTGTGGCGCAATTTGGACTCTGTCGGAAAACCCAGAGGCGTTTTTATAACCAAGCTTGATAATGATCAGGCGGACTTTAATAAGACTCTCGCAGATATAAAAGAAAAGTTTAAAGTTGAATGTGTTCCTATAACCCTGCCCATGGGCGGCGGCGGCAGTTTTAAAGGCGTTATTGATGTTCTGCACGAAAAAGCTTTTATTCAGCAGGGTGACGCTCTGGAAAAAGAAGAAGCGATACCTGCCGAATTTAAAGACGCTGTTGCAGCAGCACGCGAAAAACTTATCGAAGCTGCAGCCGAAGGCGATGACAGTCTGATGGAAAAATATATCGAAAACGGCTCGCTCTCCATCGATGATATGAAGACCGGTCTTGTTAAAGCATTGGCAGGAAATAAATATGTTCCCGCATTTGCAGGCTCTCCAATAAAGAACGCAGGTATTATGCCGCTTTTGGATTTTATCGCAGACGCTGCGCCTAATCCGCGCACAGCAAAAGACGCGGTAATTGACGGTGAAGGCAAAGAAACACCTGTTGCTGTCGATCCAGACAAACCGATGTCTGCGCTTGTAATTAGAACAAATTATGACCAATTCTCCGGTAAGCTTTCGTGGTTAAAAATTATTACCGGTAAACTTTCGGCAGATTCTGAAACACTCAATGTTACAGAAAATAAAAAAGAACGTATCGGCAAACTCTATACCTGTCAGGGCAAAAAGCTCGAAGAAGTTCGTGAGCTTTCTGCAGGCGATATCGGTATAATTGCAAAAGCCGCGACGCTTAAAACAAATGACACATTGGCGGCTTCTGACGGTCCGCTGTTTGCGCCGCTGGCTCTGCCAGAACCTGTACACTCTGTTGCTGTAAACGCTATAGCGAAAAAAGACGAAGACAAACTCGGCGAGTTCCTTGTACGTGCGACAGAAGAAGACAAGACTTTCCGTTTTAATTATAACGGCGAAACAAAAGAAGCTGTTATTTCCGGCATGGGCGAACTGCAGATTAATATTATTCTGGATAAGATCAAAGCAAACCAAAAGATCGAAGTCGAAACACGCGTTCCCAAGATTGCTTACCGCGAAACAATTTCTAAAAAGGCAAGCGCCGAATATACTCACAAAAAACAGTCGGGCGGACACGGTCAGTACGGCAAAGTAATGTTAGAAATCGCTCCTCTTGCAAGAAGCGAAGGATATCAGTTTGTTAACGCTATCTTTGGCGGCGCGATTCCAAAGAACTATATTCCCGGCGTAGAAAAGGGTGTTATAGAAGGAATGCTGCATGGCTCAATGGCGAGTTATCCTGTTGTTGACGTAGAAGTAAAAGTCGTTGACGGCAAGTATCATCCTGTAGACTCAAACGAATTGTCGTTTAGAATCGCCGCCCGCGGAGCTTTCCGTGACGCGATGAAGCAGGCAAATCCTACGCTGCTCGAACCTGTTATGAACCTTACAGTATTTGTCGAAGAAAAATATCTCGGTGATGTTATGAGCGACCTTTCCGGAAAACGCGGCAAGATCCTTGGACAGGATTCTGCGGGCGGCATTGCGGAAATACGCGCAGAAGTCCCCCACGTAGAACTTCTTCGATATTCGATAGACTTGCGCTCGATTACTTCGGGAACCGGCTCCTTTAACGTAGCGTTCAGCCACTATTCGCCGATCTCCGGACGTATCGCAGACGATGTCATCAAGGCGCGCGCAGAATTTAAAGTTCAGGAAGCAGATGAGTAAAAAAAATCCTTTGGGTTTTTTTCTTGTTGCATTTTTTCTGGTTGGGTGCGGGAGTGTTCAGACTTCTGCACAGGATGATTGGAGACCTGTACCTTCGACTGCTCTAATAGAGGGTGATTTAGAAGCCCAGCACAAAATTCTTTTGGCTTTGGCTCAGGGTTATCCCGATATAATTACCGATGTCGAATTTATAAACAATGACTGGACCATGATGGTTAACGGCGTTCTTTTTTATTATGCCAACGGAAGGTTCCTGCCAGAAAGACTGCGTAATCAATGGAGAAATTATCTTCCTTATGATTTTTATACCTATCCGTTTACAGGCACAGATGAACACAGACGCATTTTTTTAGACAACCCCGTTTATTCAGTCGGCTCTTCTTTTTTGTTTGATACAATTTACGGCGCGCACTCAGAGGATGAAGCATGGGAGCTGCAGGAAAAATATTCATTGTTCGGCGTTAAGATTCTTGTTCACCCGCTTGTTGTGCCGATACTGGATCGAATATCAGATCAGGTTCGTGTTGCTGCAAGGCAGGACAGAACGATAAATCCATGGATAGCCGAACTGCACACAAGCACTCCGCATTTTGGATGGAACTGGCGCCCGATTGCAGGAACAAACCGCCGAAGCAATCATTCATACGGTATTGCTGTTGATTTATTGCCGAGAGATTTAAGGGGACGTCTTACTTACTGGCGTTACGAAGATGAAAATGACGGGAGAAATGTTCCGATAAACCGCAGAACATATTACATGCCGCCCGATACAGTAATAAAAATTTTCGAAGAACATGGTTTTATCTGGGGCGGCAACTGGGCATTAATCGATACAATGCATTTTGAATACAGACCTGAGATTTTAATACTAAACGGCTTCACTCTTAAATAAGAATATATAAACCACGGAGTTTCTATGATTTAAGTTATCTGGAAAAGTGGTACTCTGGTCTGACGGGATCAGGGAGCCGGCGGAAGGTTTGATTCGTGAAGTGAGGAAATCAAAAAACTGAGGAACCTCG
>WQYB01000041.1 GCA_009781475.1 Treponema sp. | reverse complement strand
CACCCGATAATAAACTATTATCCTGCATTGAAAAGAGTAAAAAGATCAGCAGACAGTAATGCGCGAAAAATTATTAATGATTCTAAAGAAGGAAGTGGTTTTTAGATTCTATTCATAAATTAAGGATTTATAGTAAAAAGTCTTTGTCAAAGAGACTTCTGAACAGTTTTTTATCTATATACCTAAGAAAACTTAAATTTAAGTTCCTTTAACTCTGAAATTTCTTCCAGAGGCATCTCATTTTCCCTTCCAAACTTCTGCAATACTTGATTTTTTCCAAGAAGATTTTGATATAAATGTTCTTCAAAAATATGTGAATGATTTTTTTGAAGTTGTCTGGTGACAGGGGTCGTTTCTTTATAGATTTCTAGAGCTTCTTCATATCGACCAAGCTCGCTGAGTGTAGCTCCCAAACTATTAAGACTCATTACCAAATCAGGAAGAAATACATCAGGATGGGATTCAGCCAATGGTTGATATATACTCACTGACTCTATTGTTACTTTTAATGCATCTTCATGTAGACCAAGATAATTAAAAGAGACTCCTAAATTATAAAGACTCATTGCCAATTCGGGAAGAAAAGTATCAGGATATGTTACAACCAATTGCCGATATTTTTCTACCGCTTCTTGTGCAATTTCTAATGCCTCTTTGTTACGATCAAGGTCGCTGAGCTTATTCCCTAAATTGTTTAAACCCCTTGCCAAATGAGAAAGGTAGGTATCAGGATATGAAGTGTATAATAAACGGTATGTATCCACGGCGACACGAGTTACCTCCAATGCCTCCTCGTGTTGATCAAGATTGCTGTACCTCACACCTAAATTATTCAAGCTTCTTGCCAAATGGAATAAAAAGATATCGGGAAATGATTTGGATAGTGACTGGTATATATCTACAGCTTCTTGTGTCGCTTTCAATGCTTCTTTGTGGTGACCAAAATTGCTGAGCCTGATACCTAGATTATCCAGACTCCTCGCAAGATCTGAAAGGAAGGTATCTGGATATGATACAGATAATGATCTATACATATTCACAGCTTCTTGTGTTGTTTCCAGTGCTTCATTTTTCTTACCCAGTTTGCAAAGGTTATTTCCAAGATTATCGAGACTCATTGCCAGATCGGGAAGAAAATTATTTAAATGGGATTTTGTTAGTGCTCGGTAATTATCCACCGCTTTACTGGTCGCTTTTAATGCCTCATTGTGTTTACCTAATTCTGTGAAGTTATGCCCAAGACTAATAAGGCTATCAGCAAAATACGGAATATAGGCATCAGGACGAGATTCAGTCAGTGACTGGTATATATCTACAGCTTCTTGAATTATTTTTATTGCTTCCTCATGCCGACCTAATTCTTTAAAATTATTTCCTAAATTATTAAGGCTCATAGCGAGATATGGAGAAACAGTATCAGGATAGGATTCCTTCAATGTTCTATAACTGCATACTGCTTCATTATAGACTTCCAGAGATTCCTCAAACTGACCAAGCTCACTAAGTCTATTTCCCAAATTACTTATACTCCCAGGTAGATCGAAAAGAAAGTCATCGGGACGAGATTTAACTAGCAACCTATATTTTTCTACTGCCTCATGAGTTGTCTCCAATGCTTTTTCGTATTGACCAAGTTCGCTTAGGATATTCCCTAAACTATCAAGACTCCTTGCTAAACCAGATAGAAAAATATCGGTGTCGGATTCAACTAATAACCGATATATATCAACAGCTTCATAAATTGCTTCTAATGCATCTTCGTGTTGACCTAACTCAACCAGCGCCGTGCTGTAAAAGACCAACGCATTTGCATACTCGGATTGCTGATTACACGTAAGGCGTTCTTTATTTTTTTTGTCGCTTAAATTGGTTTTCGCAACCCAGAGCTGAAGCCGACGAAATGCTACAGAATCACTTGGTAACACTTTCCAAAGTTCTAATGCTAATGAAATTGATCCATATTTTTCAAGAGCTTTTGTCAAAATATCAGGAATAGGACAGAATGCTGTTTTTTCTGCAAGAGAAACAGCGGCACCAACGGCAGGTAAAGAGCGGCTGCCGAGATGCCTCTCATCAAAAGGGAGAGATAGCCACTCCTCGATCATTGTTTTTACAGAGTTGGTTTTACAGGCGTCATGTTCAGCAATGCGTCCTAAAACAGTAAACGCCTGTTGTAACTCATCAGGATCATCAGTTAGATTAAATGTATTTGTTAGAAATACAGAATCATTAAAAGGAATCGGATGATTTCGAAGTGATCGTAAAGTATCAAAAACAAGATGTTCTCCTAAAAGGTCAGGTTCTAAACAGCCAACGATTTTTGAAGGATATGCCGGAGGATAGAAATTGCGAATGAACTCTATAAATAGATCATCATCTGGACCTTTAGACATATTAATTAGATTTGAAAGTTTATCGTAATTATCGACACCACCAAACATGGTTAGGGCTGTAAGAACACGTGCGGTTTCTCTAATAAATTTTGCTTTAGCTTGATCTCCATCGATTTTTTGACGAAATTGTATTGCCCAAAAATGTTTTTCATAACTAACAATAACATCTAAAAGAGTTTGAGCCGTAAAATTTAAACCGACAACTGTTGCATAGGCTGCCATATGTATATAAAGAGTTCTTCCAAAAAGTGGATCGGACAACATGGTATAAACATCTGTTTTTGTTTCTTCTGTAGGAAAATTATTTAATATTTTCGCAAAGGTATGAAATACACTATCGAAATGATGTTGGCGTATATTATCATGAATCGGAATACTCTGTAATTCCACTACATGATCATGGAGATAGCTTTTGATGTCAAGATTATTCGAAGCGAGTTCCTCCCACCAAATGCCTTTATTGCGAGCTACTAATACCACACGTATCATACGATCTGGTTTTTCTGTAGCTGCGGCAATCAATACTCGAAGAATTGTACTCAAATTTATCCGACATTCCGCATAATCAATAGCAAAAAATAAATTATAGTCCTGCGAAAATATATCTTTAAAGTTTTGATTAGCCGGATCGACACCCTGCGTTAAAAAGCAAGTCTGCCAAGAAGTGTCCATGTTTTTTAAACGCCTTATCCACTCAATCATTAGACGTGTTTTTCCAATACCTCCAGGACCAATAAAAAGCTGAATAATACCATGCGAAGCTTGACCTGATTGACACAATGCTTGTAAGGCTTCAAATTCTTGTTGCCTAATTGCATCTGAAAACGGCACATTTTCATTTTTTGCATGTAACAGCGTACTTGGAGCGTTGTTCATTAGATTCATTGTTTTTTCTTTAAAAACAATGGGAGGAGCCCAAATACCGCTTACATCGTCAATACTTGGAAGTTCATCGGCAACATTCTCTAAAAATTCCTTTAGTACAATAGCTGCATTTTCTTTAGCCAAAATATGGTATTGATCGTTTTTCTCTGGTGTGGCGTGATCTGAAACTCCCTTAATTACCACCCATCGTTTTTCTTCGATGTGACCGATCTGACCAATAACAGATGCTTCCATTTCCAAACCGATGCACTTTCGTTCGTAATTACCGATTTCTTTCCAAACTGCAGGGTTACGGCATAGCGCTTCACCTGTTGCCATTGGAGCTGTATGAACACGAATATTTGGGATATCTTCATCTAACAGTTTCGCAAGCTGCCACCAAGGTTGTGCTAATGAAAAAGTTGTAATGTCCCATTTTTCGTCTAATGAACCATCAGGTAAAATTTTAATTGATTTTCGATCATAGCGGAAGACCTTACTAGCAATGATTACTTCACCAAGTTTAGTATCATCCGGATGCCCAGCGCAAATTCCACACATAGCAATGAAATTAGGTCGTAAATGGGATACCATTTTCTGAGTTATTGGTCCCGCATTATCAGCTCCCATATCTGAACGGATCAATGCGATAGTAAAACGGCGATCTTTTTTTGATCTGAGTGTAATTTTATGCCAATAGAATTTTATCAACGGTGTTGGTGCAATTCTTTCCCAATCTTCCCCGAAAATTTTTCTTACTGCCTGATCTTCCCCATCTGCAGCGGTTACGATTAAAACATTGATTTTTTCTATTATTTCCATAATCAACTATACTCCTTTAAATCTGAAGTCGTACTAACAAATTTTAATCGCGTCAAAAACTAATGTAGAAAGATGCCATATGTTGCGTTAATGCCGGTGGCATTGCATCCTCCTCATTTCTTAAATTTTTGAAGCTAACTCTTTGGATATAACCCTTTGATACTCCCTGTTTTCTTCACGCTCTATTTTTAACTTTAAGCTTTCAAGATAATTTTTTGAATAATTAGATTTCATAACATAAACATCGATTCTCTTTCCAGCAGCTAATTCTATCAATTTTATTTTTTCACTATCAGGCATAGATTCACCTAAGTATATTGCTATCGGCTTAATGCCTTCGTAACACCTATAAAACGACTCAGGGTTACTGTTGTCTGCAACCAATCTATATTCATTTTCATATTTCCATGATTTTTTCTTAAGTATCAAGGATTGTAATGATATTTGAGCCCAATCGTCCTTTGGGATATCAATAATCGACATTTCATGACTATTGGCATGTTTTTTACATAAATCATAGCAAATCTTGTCAACAACACTTTTTATGAATATACTTGCGTTTGCTTTATTCTGAGTATAAACTACCGGGAAGATGTTCTTAAAATCCCGTAGTTTTTGTTTATAAAAATCATCAATATCATATTTTAGAGCAAATCCTTTTCCACAATCAGCGTAATGCGCCCACATAATTTCATCATGTATATTTGTACAAAAACAGGCTATGTGATATGTGCTTCTTAACTTATTAATCAATGCTTCAGTCATTTTATCCATTTGATTATATATAAACCAAAAAAGTTGCCTCTCATTAAATTTTGTAATTTTTGACAAATCAATTACTTTTTTCTTGATATAATCCTTTATCCCTTTTTTTGAATAAGCCAAAGAAACATCATACGGGTCATTAAATTTTAATGGCGAACTCATCCAAACCTGATCTTTTTCAAAAGCACCTAGAGTAAGTTCGTTATAAGCTCTATAACGGTATAAATACTTACACTTATTTAAATCTATAATAACGCTATAATTATCTCCTTCTTTTTTTACTTCAATATCTTTTATCTGATTAATTTTCATATTTTTTCTTCAAACATATCGATATATACTTCAGACAAGAATTGCTCCTGATGTAAGAGCTTTTTGCAAATCTGCTTCACTTAAATCACTTTTTTGTAAAGTTGCTCCCTCTAGTTTGGCGCAAAACAAATTTGTTTTTCTGAAATCGGCTTTGCTCAAGTCTGCCTTTGTTAAGTCGGCTCCGTTTAAAATGGCATCATCCAAAGTGACTTCGCTCAAATCTGTACCACTCAAGTTAGCTTCAGTTAAATTGGTTCCCTTCATCTCAGATCCCCTCAAATCCGTTCCTGTCAAATCAACTTTAGTTAAATTGGCATTATTTAAATCGGTTCCCTGTAAATTAGCTCCTGCCAAATCTGCTCCTCTAAAATCGACATTGGATAAAAGAGCTCCAGTCAAATTTGTTTCTCTCAAATTGATTTTTCTTAAATCCGCATCCCTTAGATCTGCTCGTTCTAAATATGCTCTTGTTAAGCTGGCTTCTTGCAAATTACTTTTTTGTAAATTAGCATTACACAAATCCTTAAAGCATAATATCATTTTTGATAAATCAAGATTATTTAGACAGGAAAAAGTAAATATTAAGGATTCAGAATCACTCTGTCCATACAATTTTGAAAGCCATTTGCCTGCAGACTTAGCATCTTCCCATTTAATTTTAGAAATTTTATTTGAAAATCGTGAACAAGAGCTTAAAGTTGCAAGAAGTGACTCTTCGGCATTTCTTGACATTTCTGTTTCTTCAATAAATTTTGGTCTAAAAGAAATTTTTTCAAAGGGCATACCAAATTTAAGCATATATGATATTAATTTACAAAGAGTGTCCTGCCACTCTTTAACTTCCGCTTGTTCATATCTTTGCATTTCATCACATAAAAAATCGTGAATATCAGAATTTAAAGGCATCCTTCCGCATAAGTCAATCCAATTTATTAACGCAGTTTCTTCTGTCCATCCATCATGTTTTATTTTTTGCTGTTTGAGCTTTACTGCCATTGTGCGTATCTGTCGCACCATTTTTTTAGCAATTAAAAACTCGCTAAAACTTTTGTGAGTAAATTCAAAAGTTTTATCAATGCCGTCCAAACCGAATTGACGAAAATAAAATGCGACTAACAGATTTAATATGCTCTCTTTTGCATTTTCTTGAAATGATATTAAATACTTATCCAATTCATTTTTTTTACATCTTTCCATAATTGCATTTAACGTTGTTGTACGACTTTCTCCTCTTTGCCATGCGGAAACGGCAATCTCTTCTAAGACCGATTGGAATTCATCTTTTTTTAATTTCTCCGCAACACATTGTCCATCTGTTTCCCAAACACGCTTATAAACATTATCAAATAAAATATCATAAAGTTTATTGCGATTTATATCGCCCCAAGAAGTATTTTCTTGAGCAACGTCATAGTTTATTGCTAACAAGTAATTCAAGAGAGGTTGTGCAGTTATTTCGATAAGAGTATCGCTACTTAGCGTATCTGGAAGTTTTTCATATTCTTTTCCTGTAAGTTCTCCGTATTTCTTCCACCATGAATCCCGTTTGTCATTATTCAGCAGATATGTCTCTCCTATATATTTTTCATAATCCATTATTTCTTCATAGGTTATTGGTTTTAAATAATATGGTAGAACATGAAAAATTTGCTTCTTCTCAAATTTTGATTCAATTTCTTGGACAGGCAGTTCACGACCTGTTAGAATAATGCGATGTTGTAATTTTTGGGCATTGTAATTATTCAATAGTTGCGTTCTAATATTGTCAACAAAATTACGAGCCGCCTCCATGCCAGCGTTTCCTTGCTGTGTGAGTTCATCTAGCCCATCGAAAATGATGAGTAGCGGGCTGTCATTCCCTATTGGTGTTTTTGCAAAAAAATGATTATTCTCTAAGAATTTTGCAATGGATTTTTCTATATCATTGCCTACGCCAAGTTGATGAAGCTGAAAAAATAATACTTTGTGTTTATTTGCGATTTCAGCTGCAAACATTTTCGCAAATGATGATTTACCGCTACCAGGACTACCACTTATTATGCGAACAGTGTCAGTATTATCGTTCTGGTCTAACCATTTACACATAGCATCGTTAAGGTCAATAACATACTTTTTTTCTTCTTTTCCTTCTCCTACTTTATAATATGCGCATAATGGTATATATATTTGCGATAGGCTAAAAGTTTCGCTAAACATACTTTCTTGCGTCTGTTTCGTTAATAAATATTTATACTTTACCCAGTGAGCATTCTTGGAATCGGCATGTCTATTTGACTGACTATCGGTATTAGCCTCTGTTTTCTCCTTTAAATCTTTCCATATAATTTTTTTTCGAGGACACACAGGATGCCAAGATACAAAAGTTTCGCTTTCGCTTTCGGTACCTGCCCAAATGATTGGCAGTGTATTGTTAGGAGTATTGTAGGGAAATACGATTAGGGCTTGGGAATTGTCCCATCCTAATGCACCATGCCTATAAAGTTCTTGCCCATAGCTCTCTGCCATTTTGCGAATTTCATCTCGTTCTGCTTGGTCTGGAAATTTTAAAGGACCATCAAATGCTTTTTGGTTTGCATCTATAGACTGGATTGCAAAAACTTTATTAAATTTTGTATTTTGCCTAATATGGTCTATTCCATTTTTATATCCTATAAGTGCAAAATAATAGATTATAACGTTTGGAAATTTATTTTCTAATTCATTTTTATAAAACTTTTCAACCTGCATTCCAGAGCCTATCATATCGTCAATAAAAACAATAGTTGATGTTGTATTTGGATCAATGGTTTTAAAATCTTTGGGGAAATGTTTATCAGATAAGCGTAAATCATGTTTCAAAGAATATAAAAATTGAGAACCACTTGTGCCAGATGTATTCCCAATCGCAGCAAACGTTATATTAGAAAACTCGGATGAAAATTCTTTTTTGAGCATATCAGATGCTTCTTTAATCATTTTCCGTATGTCATCAGATGAATAATAATCAATTGACTCCAGTATTTTTAGAGCTAATGGACAATGTTTAGGAGGATCTTTTTTAAAACAACCTAACCACTGTCTTATATGTAATTTTTTTTCTTGAAATTCTATTGATGATTCTGGGTGTTTAAAAATATCAATGATTACTCTATCAATGCGATGTTGGTTTTCTTCTACAAAGCCATCAGAATATCTATTTCCCACAGGATTCTTAACCCCTCCGTTCTTGATTTTTATCAAAAATATGCCAATCGCCGCCGTTTAAATGAAAGAGCGTTTGATTCCGTATACATTTTTTGCATACTGATATTCCAATCTGTAATAAACTATAGTATGCAATTTTTCTTTACATTCCACAAGCTTTTGACCCATCCGGAAATTGAACCATTCTGGCATAAGCATCTTGATAATTTATATTCGACCTTCATAAATAAGTATATTTTTCAACAACCATCCAGTATTCCGTTTAATTCGCTGATAATTTCTTTCATTGATAGGTTTACTTGGGTATTAATTTGAGTCTTGATTTGTGTTTTTATCAGGTTCTTTATTTTTACTTTAATTTGCTTCTTTATATTGTAAGGTAAACGTAGTAATAGGCTGTCATCTTTAGAAATAGCGGTATTGTCATTTGGGTTTCTAAATAATTGATATGGTTCTATCCTAAGAACAAGAGCAATTTTCTCAATCATCTCTGTAGAGGGGAATTTACGTCCGGACTCAATTTCTCCGATGTAACCAGGGGAAATATCACAACACACCGCCAGTTTCATTTGTGAAATTCCCTCTGTTTTCCGGAATTCTTTTAAATTTCGGATAAAGATCTGTTTTAAAGTCATTTTTCATGCTAATAGCCATATGTTATTTGGACAAACGCCATAAGCCACCTGTAAAATATACTTGATATAATATGGCTAATAGCCTACAATAAGAAAGATAGAAATTTATCATTTGAAAGACTATTTTCTGGATATTTTTCAAAAAAGTGCCTTTTAAAAAATAAGAATTATTTTGACAAATGTTCAAATATTGTCATTCTTAAACGAGGTTTTAATAAGAAACGGCAGTATTCAAGGAGAGATTGAATAATGGCAAAAATATTCCAAATTATCCAGTACGAAGGCGATAATTCTACCTTTGTATGGAAACATCCATGCGAGGATTTTAATACAGGCACACAAGTCGTAGTCCACGAGTCTCAGGAAGCCATTTTCTTTATGAACGGTCAGGCTTTAGATTTGTTCGGCGCAGGCAGACATACTCTTGAAACACAAAATATACCTTTAATCAGGAATTTCTTTAATAAACCAACAAATGATCAAACCCCGTTCCACTGCGAAGTCTATTTTATTAACAAAACAGAGCAGATGTCTATAAAATGGGGAACCGGCAGTCAGGTTCAATACATGGAGCCAACTTATAAATTTCCGTTAAAAATAGGTGCTTCCGGTGAAATGTCTCTGCGTGTTGATGATTCAAGAAAACTGCTGGTTAAAATAGTCGGAACAGAAAATTCACTTGTGCAAACCGCTCTTGTACAAATGTTCCGTGTTTTTTTAATGGCAAAAGTTAAACCATATCTTGCTCAGACAATGCAAAAAAGTGAATTTGGCATATTCGAAGTTGATTCGTATATGGGTGAACTTTCAGAATTTTTACATAAACAACTTATTCCCGATTTTAAAGATTACGGTATTTCTCTTGAACGTTTTTTTGTAACAACAATTGTTAAACCTGACGGAGATAAAGCATACGAGCAATTCCGAGATATTCATATCCGCCAGTATTCAGATATCGCCGAGGCAAGACTTCGTCAGCAAGTAGGTATCATTGATCAACAAACAAGCGCTCAAAGAATGGTTATTGAGTCTCAAGCAATGGCAACTAAACGAGCGCAAGAAGGATATTCATATCAGCATGAACGTGGTTTTGATGTAGCAGAAAAAGTTGCTCAAAACGAAGGTATAGGTAATTTTACTAATACTGGTATCGGACTTGGAATGATGGGTGGGATGGCTGGAGGTATGGGTGCTATGGTCGCAGGAATTACAACCGATGCACTCGGTAATATTGCACCGCAACAGGGAGCAGGTGGTATGCAAAATCCTGTTGCTGGATTCGGTATTGGTGTAGTTCCGCCTGTTATAAATTTAAAATCAGAAACACCACCTCCCACGCCTGGTTCCAATGAAATGAGCTCATTTGAACAAAAATTGGAAAAATTAAAGATGATGAAAGAAAAAGGTATGCTTTCTGATGAAGAATTTGAATCAAAAAGAAAGAAGTTGTTAGACGAACTTTAAAAACAGGAGATAAATATATGAACTTTATAAAGAACAGAAAACTTTCACTTGCTGCAGTTTTTATAATGATGGCTGTATATAATGTAATTGTATTTGTAATTCCATTTAATAGAGGCGGTGGGTTTTGGTCTGGTTATGGTTTCTCTATGCTTGCTATGTTAGTTACAGCAGTTATTTGTTTTTACGCTTTTGACAAAGAAGGATGGCAAAGTAAATTTTACCGTATACCGTTAATTTCTGTAGTATGGCGGTATCTTGCAATTCAATTGATTCTTGGATTATTACAGATGATATTGGATTTTATTCCAATTCCATTCCAAATCGGATTAGTATTAAATACAATCGTTTTGGGAGCTTGCCTTGTCGGGCTTATTACTGTGAATATCACTAAGGAAGAAATTGAACGTGTTGGTGAAAAAATAAAAGAAAAAGTATTTTATATAAAATCTTTGCAAGTTGATGTAGAGAGTTTGGTTGATAAAACATCAGATGAGTTAATAAAAAAAGTTCTGAAAGATCTTGTTGAAACAATAAAGTACAGCGACCCTATGAGCAGCCCTCAGCTTGCTGCAATTGAAAATAAAATTGAAGTAAAAACAGTTACTCTTTCTGAAACTGTTGAAAAAAATGATGCTGAAGGTATAAAAGTATTGTGCAATGAGATTCAGCAATTATTTGCTGAGAGAAATCGGAAATGTAAAATTTTAATGTAAGCATTTAAAGGATAAACAAAATGGCAGTATTAAAATGTAAAATGTGTGGTGGAGACATTAAAGCAAAGAAAAACGCAGCATTTGGAACATGCGATTCATGCGGTTCAAAATCAACATTGCCAAAAGCATCTGATGAACGCAAGGCAAATTTATTAAACCGTGCGAATCATTTCAGACTACAGAATAATTTTGATAAGGCATTGCAGGCTTACGAAAATATATTAAACGAAGACAGCTCTGATTCGGAAGCGCTTTGGGGAATTGTATTGTCAAAATACGGTATTGAATATGTTGTAGACCCAACTACACATAAAAGAATTCCTACCTGCCACCGTGTACAAAGTGAATCTATTTTAAAAGATGTTGATTATATTGCGACATTAAAATACGCACCTGATGAATATTCTCGGTCGTTGTATGAAGAAGAAGCAAAAAAAATCAATACTATTCAAAAAGGTATATTGGTAATTTCAAAAAAAGAAAAACCTTACGATGTATTTATATGCTACAAAGAGTCAACAGATGGCGGAAGCCGTACCAAAGATAGTAAAATTGCTGAGGATATTTATCATTATCTTACTAAAGAAAAATACTGTGTATTCTTTTCCAGAATCACACTTGAAGATAAGTTAGGGCAAGATTATGAAGCATGTATATTTAACGCACTGAACACCGCAAAAGTAATGCTTGTTATCAGCACAACCAAAAAAAACTTTGAAGCAGTTTGGGTAAAAAATGAATGGAGCAGATTTCTTGCAATCAAACAAAAAGACCCTACTCGTATATTAATACCTTGTTATCGGGATTTGGATCCTTACGAAGATATACCCGATGAATTATCTAACTTGAGCATACAAGCACAGGACATGTCAAAAGTTGGTTTTATTCAAGATATTGTGAGGAATATAAAGAAGATTTTAGACGATGGAAAAACAGAAGAAACAAAGCAATCCAAAGAAAATATGTCTGCAATTATTCCAAAAATGTTTACTGATTTAACATTAAAAACTAAAAAAAACAATTTGAAAGAACAATATAATAAAATAAAAATGGATAATATAAACCTAAAGAGAGATCTCAATGCCGCAATATCTTATAAAGAAAGAGTTGCAAATAATTTGAATAATATTAAAAATGATGAAAGGCATTACGAATCAGAACGAAAGAGAAATAAAAAAGAAGCAGATTTTGAAGCAGATTTTGTAGAGAGGTTTGATATTGGTGGCACTTATGGTTTACAAGCTAAGGTTAACGCTACTGTAGCAAAAATGTTCGATTTTAACCAATGGACTGATGTTAAAGCAAAGGCTCAAGAAGAATTAAATAAAGCTCATGAAAATGTATCGTTTTTTGAAAATAATATAGCAAAAAGAGAAAATTCTTTATTAATACTTGATAAAGAACTAGATGATGTTGAAGAATTACTTAAAATGACACCTCTTCAAAGAACTGAGGAACATTATCAACTACTTTTAAATTTAAATAAGACATTAACTAATGAAGATGAATTACTTGAACTTGCTGGAATGTTTCGGCAATTAGAAGGTTATAAAGATTCAGACGAATTAGTAAAGGATTGTGATAATAAATATCAAGTTGCAAAAAAGAGGCGTGAGGAGCATGAACAAAATCAAAAGAAAATTCGTGAGAGAAATGAAAAGATAGAACAAGAACGTCGTGCAGAAGAAGAACGAAAAGAACAGGTGTACCGAAAAGATAGAGAAACAAAAGTACGTGAATTTCACCAGAATCCAAAAAAATATTTTGGTATTATTTCAACTGGTAATTTACATACAGTCGGTTTAAAAACTAATGGGAAAGTTGTTGCGGTTGGATATAATGACTTCGCTCAATGCAATACTAGTGGTTGGCGTAATATAATTGCTGTTTTTGCTGGAACGAATACCACATTCGGTTTGAAAGCGGATGGTAAAGTTGTAGCAGTTGGAGATAATAAATATGGAAAATGTAATATTAATAGTTGGTGTGATATAATTGCAATTTCTGCATCAAATCACACAGTAGGTTTAAAAATGGATGGCACAGTTGTAGCAGTTGGAGATAATGAGTATGGTAAATGTAATACTAGCAATTGGCGTAACATTGTTGCAGTTTCTGCCGGTTTTGAACACACAGTAGGTCTGAAAGTAGATGGAACAGTTGTTGCAGTTGGAGAAAATAAGTATGGCGAATGTAATATAAATAATTGGCGTGATATAATAGCAATTTCTGCAGGACATAATCATACTGCAGGATTAAAGTTAGATGGCTCAGTCATTGCCGTTGGTGGTCACTTTAATAGTGATACAAGTTCTTGGAGTAATATTATTGAAATTTCTATTGATTATCGCCACATAGTCGGTTTAAGAACAGATGGAAATGTTGTAGCAAATGGATACAACTCCAGTAATCAATGTAATATTAATAACTGGTGTAACATAATTGCAATTTCTACTGGTTTTAATCATACGGTAGGTTTGAAAGCGGATGGCACAGTTATTGCAGTTGGAGATAATAATAATGGTCAATGTAATACCAAGAGCTGGCGTGAGATTGGTCCAATTTCCGAAGAACATCTTATGCGTATGCAAGGCTTATGTCCCCACTGTGGTGGTCAAATGAGCGGTCTCTTTACAAAAAAATGTAAATCCTGTGGTAAGTAGCAACCCTTATGAATATCCAAATCAAAGAACTAAACGACAATCGCTCTATTGGTTTTGGTGTTTTTGAAATCGCTTCTTTTCCTATGATTGACGGTTCTAGTAAAGAAATCGAAGCAGAACTTGAGCTATCATATAATATGTTTCTACACATAACACGAGAGTTTTATAAACTCGGCGGAGATGCAAATACTGTAACAGAACTTCTTTGGATAACAGAAAAGGCAGATAAACAGACATTTCGATCTCGAGTACGAATTTTTTGTATAATCCGTAAAATAAGCGAGCAAAACCCCGCTTTACAAACAGAAATTGAACGTTTATTAAATCATTTTTCATTGGCGTTTTATTCAAAACAATATCGTATAGAAATAAAAAATGAATTATATTCGGAGTTTTTAAAGTTAATAGGTAATGTAAATAAGGATTGTATATTTTCTGTTGTTAAATCAGAAAAATGTGCAGGAAATGCAACTTCAATTTATCCTTATTACTATACTGATATTGTCCCATCAAATAACGTTGATAATTTTGTATCAATTATAGCAACAATGAGCCAATACGAGAATTGTGCCATTTCTTTTCAGCTTTTTCCGACACAGCTTACTCAACAGGAAAAAGTTTATTTAAATGAAGTTACTGGCGAGCTTGGAAGATTAACAACAGGTATGTTCACTCAACAGGGAATGTATAGGGATAAAGCAGCAGAAGAACCATATGCAGTTTTATCAGCTTATCAGGAACGAACCAATTCTCCATTGTTTTTATATAACATTTTAGTATTCGGCGAAAGAGACGATTGTGTTAATCTTGCAGGGAAAATTGTAAGCCTTTTACAATCGGGAAAAAAACGAGTGATGAACCCCGATTTTACATGCCTCGATTTATCAGGAGAAAAGATTGATTTACCAACACAATATATGCAGTATCCATGGAATATAAACAATAAACTCGTTTATACATACAGAAACAAACAACTTTTTGACCGTATTCCAATGGCAAAGATGTTATATCGGCTGCCATATATAATGACTGTTGATGAAACTGCCGCATTTTTTCGTTTACCTTTCCGTGAAAAAACAATGGCTGCATTGCGAAGTAATCAAACAAGCGGAAGTGTTGAACAATTTGATGCTTCTGTTGTTTCTGAAAAAAATATTACATTTGGCACACTTATTTCTCACGATTCATCAAATATTACAATTGGTTGTCCAGAGAACGCATTTACAAAACACGCTCTTGTAGTCGGCACTCCTGGTTCCGGTAAAACTACATTTTCATTTAACATATTATTGCAATTTATTAAGCGTGGTATTCCATTTTTAGCTATCGAGCCAACAAAAGCTGAATACAGAGCGATGATAGATGCCATACCTGATGTGCAGATATTTACACCTGGTAATAATAATGTATCGCCGTTTATTATTAATCCGTTTATTCCACCTAAAGGTATTACTATTGAACAATACATACCGAGCTTAGCAAGCGCATTTAAAGCGGCTTTTCATATGCCATCACCTTTAGATATTATTTTCCTTAGGGCAATTCGTGCTTGTTATTCGGAAAACGGATGGAAAGATTACAGTAAATATGGTGATAACGATGTTTTGCCTTTTGGACTTTATGAATTCATTTTAACTTTTAAACGAATTATATCTGAATCTGATTACAGCGGTGAAGTAAAAGGAAACCTTCAAAGTGCTGGCGTATTTAGACTAATGAATTTAATCGAACAAAACAGTAATATTTTTGACACAATACATACTGTTCCTATTGAAGATATGCTCCGTAAACCAACAATATTAGAGCTTAATTCTATTGATAATACAGAGCAAAAAGCTTTAATAATGGCATTACTTCTAATCAGCATAGGCGTTTATACAAAAAATAATCAGTTAGGCGATGGAAAACTAAAAAACATTATTTTAATTGATAAGCACATGTCCTTTTGGATAGCGGTTCATCGTCACCTTCAGATGGAGTTGATTCACAAGGTGCAACAGTAAAATCATTGCAAGATATGATTGCAGAAATACGCTCGTATGGAACAGGAATAATTGTAGCTGATCAATCCCCAACAAAAGTAAGTCGTGAAGTTGTTGCTAATACCGATATAAAAATATCATTTCGTTTAGTTCAATCTGCCGAGAAAGAATTGATAGCCGATAGTACAAACATGGATAAAAACGCAAGCCAGATGATTTCAAGACTAAAGCCTGGTGAAGCTTATGTATATTTTAGCCGATTGGAAAATCCGCAGTTAGTAATGACTGAGGATATACGGGAAAAAGAAAAAATCCGCTTAAATGTTCCAAATGATGAAATAGCGGAAAGAATGACATATTGGAAAAACAGAAAAGGTACTTTAAAACCATTTGCCGAATGTATGTTTTGCGATGCTTGTAAAAATGGCTGTGATTTTTCTCTAAGGGCAAAAGCAGATTACTACGCAAACAGGTTTTTGCAATCTTGTCAGGAAAAAATAAAAGATGATAAAAATTTAAAAGTTTATATGCTTGGGGTTGAAAAATTCCTTAGTAAAATTACAGAGGTAATGAGTACAGAACAGAAAACAAGAATGATAAAATGCACGACTATTCGATTTATGCGTAAAGTACAATTGGTTACGTCGGTTAGAATTCAAAGAGCTGAGGCAAAACAAATTCTTATGTTTGGAGGATAAAAATATGGATGAAGGTTTTGAAGCTGATGCAGATACAAGTGTTGATGTAGCTGCCAGTATTGATATTGATACAGGTCCAGATATTTCATTAAGCGAAAGCATTGAACCTCTTAGTGATATTCCTGTTGAAGCACCTATTGCTGAGCAAGAATTGTCAGAATTACAAAACGAAGCAGCAGCTTTGGAAGTTGAGCCTTACGAACCGTCTGCTCTGTCAAATATATTAACGGCAGGAGCATCGGGCTCAGAGCCGGGCGCTTTGGCGCAAATTGGCGGTGAGATCTTAGCTCCTCCTGGTGCAGGAGATGTTGTCGCACAAGGTTTGCAAATGGGAGCAAATGCGGCGATTGAAGGTTCAAGGGAGTTTATGGAGGCAACGGTCAGGCAACATGGAGAAAGCCCAGTAGGTCAACTTGAAAACATGCAAATACATCAAGCGATTGCAAATGGCACTCCTGAAAATCCTGTTCCATTAGCTGACAATGAACCTGTTTTTGACGCAAGCGGCATAGAGCTTACATGTAAAAGCAAACAGTAAGGATATCAGGAAGTATATATGGATGAAGGTTTTGATAAGCCCAATAATATTGATAACTTAAATAATGACGAGCTTAATACCACTTTTGAGCCACTTGATGACACTGTCATTGTGGAAATTCCAATTTCAGAACAGGAAATGACGGAATTATTAAATGAAGCTGAAGCATTAGGAATACAACCTTTTGAGGAAGTTGAATTCGTTGCGATTGACCCAATTCAAGAAATGAATATTGATTATAATACTGTTTTTGAAGGATTAGATCATTATGATTTTGACGGTAAAGATTTTAATCAAAATTCAGAACAACTAACCCCTCTGCTTGATGGATTTAAAGAAGATAATTGGAATAACATGGATTTGGATGGACAAAAAGAGCAGATAACAGGGCTTTTTAATTACGTCAATGATGTGTTAAATTTAGATAATCCGCCAAACATCGAATATTATAATGAACCAGAGAAGGGAAATTACGGAGGTTATAACCCAAGCACTAATACATTGAGTATAAACGAATATATGTTGTATGATTCAAATGAAGCAGCGGACACGGTAGCACATGAATTGTGGCACGCATATCAGCACGAAAGGGCAGAAAATCCACAGTCAACGAAAGATTATTTATATCAAATTGGATTTGATAACTACATTCGCCCAGGCGATGATTTTGACGGGTATCAAAGTCAATTGGTAGAAGCGGAAGCAAGAGCATTTGCCGATCAATTCAAAGGTGCAATAGCGCAGATTAGAGGAGCTTAATATATGAGTATTATGGATTATCTGTTAAAGGAAAAAAAAATGACTGAAATTATTGCCAAAAGAACAGTTGAGAAAATTTCTAAATATGATGATATTCGTAAAGAATTTGAATATTGGATTTGTAATAAATCTTACAATGCTGAAAATCCGCTTGATGTAGGTGGTTATACCGCACAGGATATTTACAAGCTTGCGCCGTTTATGGATGGCTTGGGGGTATTCAATTTTATGGTAACTTTACGTGATGATCCCGAAAAAGCGAAAGAGTATATTGATGGCGGGTTTAAGAGGAAGTAATATTCTTATGCATTACTCTTATCTTTTTCAATTAAGCCTAACGAAGTAGCTTTTCTAGCAATATCTAATATATAAATTCTTCCTAGTACAGGACTTAACATTTTAAAAATAAAAAAAATGGCAATATATATAATACACTCCATTAGACTTATTTGACCATGTTTTAGTATAATTAAATTTGAAAGAAATACGAATAAAATTGAATTTGCACAACCTTGAAAAAATTGTGATTTATAGAAATAAATCTGAATAAAATTTTGTGATTTCCCTAAAATTTTATCGACTAAAATAGAAAAATCATTATATGTTATTAAATGTGATATTTCCTCGGGTAATTTTTTATTTTTCACTAGTCTTAAAAATGTTTCAACAACTGTCCATCTTCTAAAGAAAAAATACAATGTTGACATTTTTATCCAATAGAAAACTTTATTTATAGGTTTTATTCGTATTTTTCGAATAATACTATCAATATTAACATATAGAGAAAAGTCAATAAAATAACCAATAGAAGAAATTACTATACCAATTATATACATTAAAATGAAAATAAACAATAAATAATTTTCTTCAGTATTTATTAACCAAATAAATTTATCAACATTAGTTATAAATATTCCACCAACAAAAATAAATCCTATAGAAAAATCATTTAGAAAATCACGTATAGAAAACGAAAAATTCATAATTTTGTATTCCTATTAATAATAATTAATTCCCAAAAACAGGGAACTTCATAGGCTACGGTATGTTAAAACCAGAAAAATTATAAAACTCCTGTGTATTCATACACAATACATAAAATCATATAATATTACATTGGAAAAATCAACCATCACAATTACATTTATTTACATTGACCTTTTATCTAAAAAAATAATTAAGTATTTTTTCATAAGTAAGAGCAATATTTAAACTTCTTCAATCTCATACTTGCTCATTATCCGTTTTTCAATATCCTCAGCAGACGGCAAGGTATCGGCTAGTTCTTGCGGAACAAAATCCGACAATTTGTATTCACTTACACCGATTGGTTTATTAATATCACGTAGAGCATATTCGGCAGTCAGTTTATCTCTCTCTTTGCAAAGTAAAATGCCAATTGAAGGATTGTCGGATTCATGCCGAAGCATATCATCAACAGCCGAAAGGTAGAAGTTTAATTTTCCGGCATATTCCGGCTTAAACTCAGTATTTTTAAGCTCGATAACGACATAGCAGCGAAGTTTTGTATTCCAAAATAAAAGATCAAGATAGTAATCCTTACCGCTTACTTCTAGATGATATTGATTACCTATAAATGCAAAACCAGTTCCTAATTCCAAAATCGTCTTGGCTATGTTAGCGATAAGTTCCTGTTCAATTTCCCGTTCAATAATTCCTTCACGTTGTTCTACAAAATCGAACACATACGGATTTTTTAAAGTTTCAGTTGCAAGATTGCTTTGTGGCTTTGGAAGCTGAATTTCATAGTTTGTCGTTTTTTCTCCCAATGCCTGCCGTTGAAAAGTCTTTGTGCCAACATAGTATTCAAGCGATGACAAAGACCAGCCATTCTCGATAGTCTGTGTTGCATACCAAAGATACTCTTCGATTGTATCTGTTTTATCAAAAAGACACGTATTATGCGACCATGTCAAATATGCAGACACTGTCTGCACTTTTTCCTCATCGGTTATCAGATCGGCAAATTTTCTCATATACCGCAGATTACGGACAGAGTACCCCTTTAATTTCGGAAAGTTCAATTTAATATCACGAGCAAGATTTTCAATAAAACTGCTTCCATAACTGCTATTTTCTATGATTATTCTGCCGATGTTCCAAAACAACATTATTTGCTCACGATTCACACCTAAAACGGCTCTATATTGAGCATTTTGAATCTGCGTTTTGATTCTTTCGAGTGCCTGAAAGTAATCACTGTTGTTTATTAACATTTCGAGTATTCCTCCCAATTCTGCAGACACTGTCTGCACTTTTCAAAACCCCTAATTTTCCTCGTTTTTTGCATAAAACCAGTATTTTAACAGGATTTTTTCCTGTTTTCTTAGTTTATAATGAAAAAACAGCTATTTTCAAGTGTGAAAAAACGGCAAATACAAACTAGATTGAATGTACCGAATTGTGCTTATGATTGTTCAAGATGAGCCAATTTTCTTGATTTGATAGGTGTATTGAATTTATTCAACACCCCATAGACATAATATAAATTATCTTAATATATTAATAGAAATAATAAGCAAAAAAATATAATATTGATGTTTTTTCCAAAAAAACACAAAACTATGTAAAAAGGAACAATAAAATGAGCGAAAAAACAGATAAACGAAATTGGATTACCTCTGCAGCAGATATAAAAATGGATGATATTGACAAACAATTATATATAAATGGATCCATTGAAGATTTTTTGCAAAATAAATTCTTTATTATTGCCGAAAAAGGAATAGGAAAAACTTTACTATTAAAAAAGAAAAAATATGATTTATTACAAAAAAAACAAGCTTATTTTATTCCTTCTAGTCATGATTTAGATATTCCTGCAAGTTTTGGCAATCTTTCTTACAAAGAAATATATTTTCTAGAAAAAATTGAAAACACTAGTTCTCTCTGGTCACTATCAATTCAATTATCATCTATTAAAAAGTATTATTATGATGAAGAAGTTAAACCTAAACCTGATAAAAACAAATTACCAGATACATTTAATAATATATTAGAATCTCAAAGAGAGTATTCAACTCCTTCTGAAATATTTCATTATTTAATAAACGATGTTCCTCAAACTCTACATTATATTAAAAGCTATTTTTCCATAATAAACACCTTATATAATGATATTCGTTTTTCAATTTATATTTTCATTGATAGATTAGATCAAGCAATGATTTATAATTCTACTCAAGAAATGTGGATAACAATGCAAACTGGTTTACTTGAAGCAGCTTGGAATTTAAACGAATACAATCAACATATAAAAATATATTGTTCTATTAGAAAAGAAGCGTATATAGAATATCGTTCAGAAATAAAAGCAAACTTATCTGGACAAGTATGTTTTCTGCATTATAGAAAGGATGAATTACACAAATTAGTGAATAAATTATCAAAATATTATGAACAGGGAAAAACAATTGAAGATATAGTTGGATTTGGAAAATTTATTCATTGCAAAACTGATAATGAAGAAACAGTTTTTGATTACATACTTAGACATACAGTTGCAAAACCACGAGATTTAATTAGAATTGCTTCTACGTTGAGAAAAAATATAACGCCAAAATCAGAAATAAAAATAAAAATTGAAGAACTTAGAAATAGTACAAATGAAGCAGCTGCAAAAGTGGCAGAAGACATATTTACTGAAAAATCAAGATTTTTAGATTGTCTTCAAGATGAAAATGAAAAAAATAGATTTCTATCTCTAATACCAAAAAATACATTGTGTCAAAAATCTATTATTAAAATTTGCAGTGAATTCAATAAAAGACCACTTAATGAATGTTCAAAAGAGCAATGTCTAAAACATAAAGAAGTAAACGGTTGCAAGCATCCATTTTGTGAATTAAACAATATCGGATTATTCGGTTATGTTAATACAGATATCCCTATCAAACAAATTTTTAAAGACTCCGATACAGATGCATATACAGACTCAGAAAAAGCAAATCATCTTACTGGTTGTTATAGTTATTATATTGTTCATCCTAGTTTATGTGAAAGTATTAGTAAATTAAGACACCAAAAAGGTGGAAAATATATGGTTACTCCTGGAATAACAACAGGTAATGGATATGATTGGAATGAAAGAGACGCAGAAATATCTTTATTAATAGATAATGTATTAAATGCAGAATTACCAGAAGAAAATGAAAAGCAAATTATTAAAGATTTAAAAGATACAATAAAAGTTACTGAAGATATCAAGAAATTAATAAAAAAAACAATGAATAAAATAGACGCTACTATCATAAAAAAGAAAATATTTTTATCTTATTGTGGAAAAGATGAAGCAACAGTTAATTCTATTGATGAAAATCTAAAATTATTAGGATTAAAAGTTACTCGCGATAATAGAGATCTTCATTTTAAAGCTAATGTGAAAAATTTTATGCAATCTTTGAAAAAGCATGGTTATATAATAACTGTAGTTAGTAAATCCTATTTAAAATCAAAAAACTGTATGTTTGAAATAGGGCAATTACTAAAAATGGATGATTATAAATCTAAAACTTTACAGATAATACTACCTGATGCTGATATATTTGATGATAATAAGTATCAATATATTGAATTTTGGGAATCAGAAATAAAAAGAGTAGAAAAAAAATTAAAGAAAAATACTAAAAATAATAATAATATGTCTTTAATTAATGAAGATATTAAAGATTATAACGATATTGCTGCGAATTTACCAGATTTTTTAAAATTTGTTATAACTGAAAAAGGTATGCTTTTATCAGATTTAGAGAATAAAGGTTATAAAACACTATTAGATATTATTAATAAAAAGAAAGAATAAAAAACTTTTTTTTAAATTATTATTCGCAAAGACCATTTTGGCACGATTTTTGCATCGAGCTATGCGCCCCACACCGGGCAAAAATCGTGCCAACCCACAAACCTTCGGTTTGACGGGACATGGCAGTGGTTCATTATCGTTATTTGGAATCTTATTGCCCCTAAGCAATCGTCAAATTGAAAACTGTTACAATCTCCCAAAGCGGGCGGGAGGTGGTTTTTTCCCTCAGAATGTGAAGGGAAGAAAAACCACCCCCCGCCAGCCTTTGTTGGCTATCATAAAAGGTGCGGCGGTTGCGAACTTCGTTCGTAAGTTTTTCATTAACCTTCAAATCCCTCGTTCTTAGCTATCGGGGGTTACATCAAATCTGGAGGTTATTCAATGAATAACACAGACAACAAGCGGTTCTACACGCCGCAATTCTCGGAAACGGCATCAGTATCCGTTCGCCGTTTTGCATGGTTTTTAAACAAACCAATGACCCAAGCAGTAGAAAAGATTATTTTGCTGCTGCCGTTTATTTTGGACGCTGCAAAAATCTGTCAAGCTTGCAAAGACAATCGCAGGTGCAATTCATGCGCATTTAACATCAAGAAAATGTCAGAAGATGAACAGTACAAACTTCTAGCAGCTCTGTAAAAAGTAAAATCGCTGTCCGGTGTTTCTGCCGGACAGCTAACAAATATTTCATACTGCAAATGTCGTAAGCTCATCT
>WQYB01000040.1 GCA_009781475.1 Treponema sp. | reverse complement strand
GTCAGGCAGTCCAGTTACTCTAAGACCATAATAGAGTGACTTCTCGGCAGTAGGTTCTTATCAAACGGCATTTACATCTCCATTCTCATTATTGTACAAACAAAGTACAGTTGCTCTTTATTGCAATTAATTAACAAGAGCAAAGTGCGCTTTGATAACTGATGATGCTGTCTGTTTTCATACTACAGTGGCGCATACGGTGCTTTGTTATGGCTTGTGTCCGTTTTTCGTGGTGTTTGAGCGAAACGGGGGCGAGTTGAGGTTGGGATAGTTGTTTGGTTTTGACTGCTTGCGGAATATGCCTGCTACTGCTATTAATTATTGATAGATTAATTTTATACCATTGATTTGTAGTTTTAGTTTCGTTGATGTGGGATGGTGGCCTTTTGGGGTGATATAGTCTTGTAGAATTTTGATTATTTGATAACGAGGTGGTGACGAGGAATTATTATGAACGCAACGAATTATGATCTTTGGAGTCAATATTACGATCCCAGTAATATTGAAATTCAGGAAATAAACAAGTGTTTGCATGAAAATTGCCAAATGCACTCTCCTTGGGTTGATGCAAATGTTTTAGAGATTGGTTGTGGTACCGGTCGATTTACTAAGAGGATTATTAATGATGTTGCACATATCACTGCTGTTGATCCGGATCAAAACAGGATTCATCTTTTGAATGAATGGTTAATGAAGAACAATAAGCAGAATAAATGTAAGACTGTTATTGGTACACTCGAAGATTTACTTTCAGATAGACACAATTCAAAATTTAATATAATAATTTTCAGTTGGTCTTGGGCATACATTGACGATGAACAAAAAGAGTTTACCATTAATTCAGCCCTAAATCTCCTCCAAGATAATGGCGTTATTATCTCTACAATGGTAGAGGCTGGTGGCTACGAAAAATTGATTTATGACCTATGTTCAAAAAAACACCCTGAATTTTCTGACGATTTAAAAAGAAATGAACTTGCAAATGAGACGCTTAGAAACATATTGCGAAACAAGTTAGTTTATTTGGCTGAAACAAAAATTGATACGCACTTCTTATTTGATAGTATAGAGCATGCGACAGAAATTGTAGCGTTGTCAATGCCTGACGAAAGTGTGAGCGTTGAAGATATTTCTAAATATTTGAAAAACAACATCGTTCGAAATGGAGAGATTGATTTTGTAATTACCGATATCGTAAGGTGTATTTGTGTTAGAAAGCTAAAATCACCTGTAGAAAAAGCAAAAATCACTTTCAATTATAAGAAATGCGATAATCTCGGTGAATGTTCTGCTGCTAAGGAATGTAGAAAGTATAGGAGCGCAATTGTTAGAACAATTCCAAGCGAAAATCTAAACGAGGAAGAAAGATGGGACGTTTTACCTTATAGATGCGATCCTGACGTTTGTGGAAAGAAATGTGTTTCTGTCTGCGATCTTTTTACAGTGCATAGATTTTGGCCAGAGGTTTTTGAGGAATTGCGAAAAATTGAAAAAACCGAAGTAGAGCAGGATTTTTTTGACAAAGACAGGTTCGGTTCCGGTTCATATAATCCAGATCACAAAACAGTTAACATTGAAGAGTCTTTAACTTGCCTTGAAGCAAATAAACGAATTCAAATTCTTGAAATTTCTGATGGTGACAGACATGCAAGTAGCTTTGATTCAGTGTTAATAACTGATTTAATTCCTCAATCGCTTTATGACAGATGTTTCATGAAATATGATATACCACGAACAACGGAAGAAAATACACAAAAAGTAACTCTATACGATAATGACAAATCTCATAACCATATGTGTTGCCTTGCAATGGAAAAATTCTATTTAGATGAGTTGCCAGCTCTATTGATAATCTCATTTGGTCAAATTATTTATAAACATCAAGGTTTTGTTCGTGCAGTTGATTCGATTACTGTAAAAAGATTAAAATCTGAAATAACTAATGTACTTCGTTCTTTATTGGAGGAGTAATATTGTGATAGTAAATCAAACTGTAACATATGAAAACACTGCGTTAGATGCTTTAAAAAGTATGCCTATATGGAAGCTCTTAAATTCTAAAAATAAAGCTCTTGCTGAATTGGCCGCAAGAGCGATGCATCTTGTCGCTCCTCATTTAAGAGCATATGAGATTTTGTTCCCCCATTACACTGATCATTCCTATCTTCATTCGCTAAGAGTCATAGAAAAAATGTATGAACTTATGAAAGAACCCAAAAGCCATAATGCTACAGAATTGTTTTTTTGCATATACTCAGCTTTGTTTCATGACGTAGGAATGATTGTTTCAGAAAAAGTAATGAATAACGAAATTAAGGGTATTACCAATGATTATGTACTTCAATACTTAGGTAATGGAGAGGAAGAAGATCAACGTTTAGAAGAACGAAGAGTATACCTTAGAAACAAGATTAGAACGGAACACGGAAATAGAGCTTGGGATACAATAAAAGAATGGTTCGAAAATGATGCTACTCGCGATTTGTTTTTTATAAATAACACTCCTATTTTTTCTTATCTAACGGAATTATGCAAATCACATATGCAATCTGCTGATGAAATTGGGAGTTCACTACCAAAAAACAAATTAATTGGTAAAGAGCAATATAATCCAATCTATATTGCAGTGCTACTTCGGCTTGCAGATGCTTTTGATTTTTCACCAGATCGTGCTCCTAAATCAACATTTAACAATTACGATATAGCTGATGATGAAAATAGTTATTATCACTGGGCAATGAACAACGGTATCAACGAAGGTATCACAATCACAGACGATACAAAAAATAATGATAAAAAAATCATTATAAATCCTACTCCGATTGCTGATTGGCTATTTTCTAATCCTGGAAAGAACGAGGATGACTACCTTAATGTGCAATCTAATATTTTTGCATATTACCAATGGTTGGAGGAGGAAATTAGGGAAAGTTGTACCTTATTAGACTACCCAGAAATTGAAGATAAATACAAGATAGCAGTACGACTGATGTTTTCAGATGATCCGAAACGATTTGCAGATTATATCCCTAACTTTATGATTAGGATGAATTATGAGACCGTTGTTACAAATCTGTTGGGAATGGGTCTATATGGAGAACCAAGGGTGGGATTGAGAGAAATCATCCAAAACAGCATTGATGCGTGTAGATGGAGAGCTGCAAGTGGCGATGGTTACTCGAATGGTTTGAGCCCGCTTATTGAAATCGTGATTAATGAACGTGATGGAAAAGTCTACATTATAGATAATGGGATCGGTATGACACTCGAAGTTGTGAAAACCAGTTTTTTAGGTATCGGTAACTCAATTTATAATAATACTGCCTTTACTATGAGTCGCGAACAGTTTGGACATATAGGTAAGCACGGAATTGGATTTTTTGCAACATTCATGCTTTCTGATAATGTTAAAATCAAAACACGTCATTTGAATTCTGGAGAAGAAATATGGGTCTCTGTTACAAGCAAAAAGGAAAATGCTTTTATTCGCAAAAATAAAACAAACCCTATTCCTGTTGGTACTCAGATTATCTTAATTGATATTAATGAGTTTAAAACTGTTTTTAAGCCATGTTGTAAAGAGGAGAAAAATGAGGCACATGCAGTAAAACACTATATTGAAGGTTTATTCTTAAACGATGATGATCCAATTACTTTTATGGTAAGACAGATTGATAAAGATGGAGGCGTCGTAGAAAATCTAACATGTGACGTTTCGCCGTTACAAAAAAAAGTTGCCGGATTGGGTAAGGTAGAATCATTGTCGGATTGTTTTGTGACAACAGATGCAATTGAAAGCTATGCGCGTTTTGACAGCGAAACCCATAAACGGCGCTTATTTTGTTGGAATCCTGATAAGGCGATGTTTGAAGAAAATTATAATTGGTCTTGCTTGCCGGAAGACTCAATTACTATATGCACGATTAAGAAATTTGAAGATTCAGCAAGTGCAACTTGTCCAATTGTACTTTATGTTCAGAGTAATGAGAATAGCATTGATCCATTTGGTTTAGTCAACTCAAAATATCGTGAAAAAACCTATTATGAAACAAGTAAAGCATTTAACGGAGCGCCAATAACTATCAAAGAGTTCTGCGAAAGTATCGGATTTAATATTACTTATCCAATTGGTGCTTTTGCAGAGCGAGTATTGGTTAGAAAAAGATTCAATTCTACTTTATTATTAAGAGAACATACGGAATTTGAAGATTCTGCTCCAAGGACACAATATGTTCGATCAGGTAAAAGCTACTACGACAAGATATATGCTCGAAATGTATTTGTCCCTAATGCTCATTTGAAAGCACCCTATTTGTTAGTAGCAATTGATGGCAGTTTTAGTGGAGAATTGCAAGATTTGATAGTGAATATTAAATCTAATAAAATTTATCCAAATTTAAAGCGTGATAATCTTTCAGAAGCAGATATTGAAAATGTTTCTTATGCCGTTGCTCGTGCTTTAATGCATCGGCAAGTTCGCAACCATCCAAATCTATCATGTGCAATAGACACGATTGTAAACGAATTTTTCAATAAAAAAAACATTTTTTCAAAGGAGAACTAATCATGAAAAAGGTAATTGTTATTGTCGGTAGTGCCCGAAAAGGAAATTCCCTACAAATAGGTTCTTTTACCAAAGAAACTATTGATGTTTTGGGTTCTGCTGAGACAGAGATGATTTGTCTTGCAGATTACAAAATCGACTACTGTGATGGTTGCCTGTCTTGTGATTCAACAGGGGTCTGCCACAAAGATGATAATGTCTCTGGTTTACTTGAAAAGGTGAAAATCGCAGACGGAGTAGTATTTGTCTCACCTACTCGATGGAGCCTTCTTTCCGGTGATGTAAAAGTGTTTATGGATAGATGGAATCCGTTGGCAGGAAAAGGGATATTCAGCAATAAAAAATCTCTTGTAGTGACTGTAGGACAAACTAATAAAGAAGAAAGCGTAAGCACCGGAAAAGCTATTGAATCATTGAAGTTCTTTTCAGATGATGCAGGGTTTGAATTTAAAGGTGCTTTCACCTTTGAGAATTGCTTGAATGCAAATGATGTTTCGAGTCAAACAGAAGCGTTTAATGAGTATAAAAAGCTCATTTGCCAATTTGCAAAAAGTTTATAGATTACGTATTGGGGAGATGTGGGATGACAGTAAGGAACGGTATGCTCAGAAGTGTATATTTTCATATAACTGAAAAATGCGAACACTGCTGTGGCTTTTGTTATGCAAAATTCGGACTTGGTGGCTTTTGCCATGCAGAGTTTTCAAATGTTAAAAAAATAGTCGATATCGTTTCCAATGCTGGAGTAAAAAATTTTTCATTTGTGGGTGGGGATCCTGTGTTACATCCACAGATTGTTGAAATTCTTCAGTATGCTCGCACAACAATGATGAACATAACCTTAATGACAAATACAGCACGTATCCCCAATACATCAGTGAAAGAAGTTGCTCCATTTGTTGATGTTCTTATGATATCTATCCACGGCGACAGTGCAATTCAACATGATAGCGTTTCTACAGTTGATGGTTCCTATGAAAATCTTATTGCAGCTACGAAAGAGTTTCAAGACAATGGAGTTAAGATTGAAGTTGCATTTAACATTACTTCTAAAACTTTCAACCAAATTTTTTCATCAATTGAAGAACTAACTCATAAAGGTATTAAGGTGACGCGATATGTTTTACAGTGTATTGCTCCTATTATGGACAAAGATGGTTTGATAATTCTTTCAAACGATGAATACACTCCAAAAAAAAGTCAAATAAATATTGCAATGTCACAGATTAAAAAAATAAAAGAAAAGTACAACATACCGATTGAGTTAGTTGATCCTTTTCCGCTTTGTATCGTTGATAAAGCATATCATGATTTGGTTACACCTTGCAAATGCGGTTTAACAGATTTATCAATTAATGGCAATGGAGATATTGCTCGTTGTGGAGCAGATCCTAATTATCAGCTTGGAAATATTCTAAGCACTCCTGAAGACGATTTGATTTCATCGCTTTGGCAACATTCAAATGAATTAATGCGTTTTAGAGCTAAACAATACTTACCAAAGCAATGCAAGACTTGTTCTTTAAAATTAAGGTGCGGTGGAGGATGCGCCAGTCGTTGCAATGTGTTCAGGACGTTAGGCCAAAGTCACCTTGATATCTTTGAAGAAGAATCAATTTATGGAATTGAAAGGAAGATTTTAAAATGATTAAAGCTTTTCGCAATATACAGCAAAGTGAGTTGCCTCTTTGTGGTGGAAAAGGAACAAGTCTGGTAAAAATGATAAACAGTAAGTACAAGGTACCTGACGGTTTCATTATCGGCAGTGACGTATTCATGGCTTATTGTCAATCAAATGATATAATAAATACGCCGCTTGATCAGTTTAGTCAAGCGATAATTGACGGTGCTTTTTCAAATGAAATTAAAGATAATATTCTATCAACATTTTACCAAGTTTTCTCCAAAAACACCAAAGTTGCAGTTAGGTCTTCTGCATTATGTGAGGATGGGAAAAAATTTGCTTGGAGCGGTGAACTTGAAACATATTTGTTTGTTGAAGAAAAAGATTTGCTTAGTTGTGTGAAAAAATGTTTTGCATCTCTTTTTTCGGAAAGAGCATTGACATATGCTCGAAAAGTGAATGTAAATAAAGAACATTTACAGGTTGCGGTTATTGTTCAAGAGCAGTTGGATTCAGACTTTGCTGGTGTTGCTTTTTCATGTAATCCACTTAGTGGTGTAAATGAAGTTGTTCTTGAGTATGTTACCGGACAAGGGGAAGCCCTTGTATCTGGAAGGGTCATCCCCAATCGTATTATTTATTCTAATGACAATTTGATTGCCAAAGAGGACAATGTATATAGTAGTCAAAATATTTCTATTGAGTTGCAACAAAACCTTGTTAAAGGAACAAAACGACTCGAACGCCTCTATGGATTTCCTGTTGATGTTGAATGGGCAATTGAGAAAGGTAGGTTGTTCTATTTACAGTGTCGTCCTGTTACTTCATATTCACATCGTGGTAGTATAGATGCGTTATTGCCAGAACTTTTTCCAATTACAAAATGGAAATTTGACACTCAAACGCAATTTCATTATATGTTTATGCATGCGATGATGAGAGCTGCTAATGAACAGTTACACAAAAGAGTGTTCGGTTTTTCCAGAACATTCGAAGATTGTGTCCGAACTAAAGGAGAAGTATTTAAAGATAAAAGCGCAAGCGATAGGCTAAAAACATGTATGAATTCCATGATTGAGAAAGAGACTTTTTTCTTAGAACGTTTCGCATCTCTTTGGGCAAAAGTAGTTAAGCGGGAAAAACGATATATAAAGCGCATAACCGATCTTAATTTTTCTGTTCTCTCAGATAATGATTTGTTGACAGAAGCTAAAAAATTTGAAGAAGAATACAGGCGCTCTTTGGTATTTGCCTTTTATTTTATAGATGATTTCTTGGAAGAAAAGTTTTTACAATTGTTACAAAATGAGTATTCTTTAACCACAGAAGAAAGTACTCATGTTTTTAGCAAAATTGCCACATGTTCAAATGAATATGGCACTTTATTTTATAGTGAAGAACCTGTTGATTTATTAAAAATCGCAATAAAAAAAGAAAATGGTGAAAACATCCAAAAAGACATTGATTTGCACATAAATAAATATGGATGGATGCTTGCTCCAATTGAAAGAACGATTAGAATTTTTACTCCAAAAGACTATGAATCACGAATTGATTCGCTGATTAATGAAGATAATTTAAGCGAAAGATTGTGTAAAGTTCTCAATGTACGCAAAGAAAATGACAAACAGTTTAATGACACAATAAACAAATATCATATTAAAGGGCAGGCACTTCATTTTGCAAAAATAATTAGGACATTTATATATTACCATACACTTTTAACCGAACATACTGATTTACTTTGTTATCATGGAACAAAAACTATTTTGACTGAAATTGCTTGCAGAAAGAGAGTACCAGTCGAAGACATCGTTATGCTTTCGACAGAGGAAATAATATCTTTTATGGCATCAAAAATTACAAGTGAAGAAGTACAGGCTCTCGCAGAAAACAGATCAAAAAGTTATGCACTTATTTTCCATAAAGGAAAACTATATGTCTTTGATGATGAAGAAGCTGATCGTTTCCAAAAAAGTTTTGTTCCGACTTTTGTGGAAAATCACAAAAGTAGTATTAAAAACAAAGGAAGTGATTCTGATAATATTTTGCTCAAAGGTTCAGTGTGCCAAGTGGGTCGTGTTATTGGAAGGGTAAAAATCGTAAACTCATATTCAGACTGTGAAAAAGTAGATCCCGGCGATATTTTAGTAGCAAACATGACTACACCTAATTTCATTTCAGCAATGGAACGAGCTGCCGGATTTATTACAGATCAAGGTGGAATTACATGCCATGCGGCTATTCTATCTCGAGAACTTGGTGTTCCATGTATTGTAGGAACGGCAATTGCAACAAAAATACTTCGTGATAATCAAATTGTTGAACTTGATGCTTATATAGGTGTCGTAAAAGCGAAACAACAGTAGACATATAAATGCAAATTTGTGCAATCTGCGATAATAGGTGTTCGTAAAATCGTATTCCCAACAACGTCTCATTTGTCAATAAATCAATAACCACTCTCCTCCAAATACATATTCAAATCGGAATAATTCGGAGTCACCATAGCTAAAAACTTCCCATTATATGCCAATCGAATTACCGATTCGGTTGCGCCTATTTTATGAGGAAAATTTTCGTACCAGTCGGATAGCATAAGTTCGCTATTGTCTACCTCTTTGCTATTTTTTATACATTCGTAGGCGTATGTGGAACCGAGGAGTTTTCCGTTTAAAAACGGCATTTTATATGTAGCATTCATTTTTTCGGATCTGTGTTCATATTCGATCTCGAAATTTTCATTACAAACAATAAGGGAACAGGCAAGATCCGTATAGTCCATAAAATGCCGAATCGTGGCATGAATAGAAATCCCAAAGAAATTTGAGAGATGCGAGATAGTTTCTCGTGAATAATCCCGATGTTGCATTTCTTTAATAAACGATTCCGCAGGAGCCAAAAAGTGAATAGCAAACCTATCCGCTTCCCTCTCTATCTCCGATTTGGAATTGAATTCTACTCTGGATAGGTGTGAATTTTCGCCTTGTAAATAGTCATAATGGAGAGCAAAATGTCCAAGTTCATGTGCAAGCGTAAACCGTAGATAATTTTCGCCAAAAGAAAGTGTGTTATTGTAGGTAATGCAATAATTCCCATTTGCATTGATTTTTGATTCACCGGAACACCCGTCAGGAAGACGGGTTTCTGTATAAAGATATCCTTGTTTTTGAATCAAAGCACGAATATCACCTATTGGCCCATCCGGTGAAATGCCAAAATCTTCACGTAATTGAGCAGCTTTAGCGCAGATAAGAGCATCGGAAACCATATTGCCTACTTAGAACCGTTTTCCTTTGTTTTAATAAATTCCGCAAACTCGGTTACTCTTTTGACTTGGTCGGGTGTCATACCCTTAATAGTTCTATTCAACGCAACCTTTTCATAGCCTTGTGATGGGAAAAAAACAGCTTTTTCAACGCCAAGCGCTTTGGCGATTTTATCTAATGCCGCCGGCACCGGAGTTCTCAAACCTTTTTCATATTGTGAAATCGCAGATTGAGAGAGTTCAGTTTTTTCAGACAATTGCTCTTGCGTTATCCCTTTTGATTCACGGATTTTTTTCAAGATTTCACTGAATCCAGACATAATATTATTTTCCCCTTGACTTTTACTTTTATTATCACTATATTACATAAAATGAGATATCGCAATATTGCATAAAATGAGGTACCAATGCGCCGTGATATTATCACATTATTAATTTACCTTATGCCCAAAAAATAATCAAGTGGGGGATTTTAAATGATTACTCAAAACAGGGAACTAAGCATGAATAGTATTGTTACACAGGAAGAAGCCCTTCAAAAAGCGGCGCAAAAATTAGATATTTCTCCATCCAAATATAGGCAGGCTATGGGGCGTTTTGATTCCATGAAATCCTATCTATTAGAGTGCGATAGAAATGCGGCGGGTCTGCCGGATGTCTATTTGCAGGGGTCATTTAAACTTGGAACAGAGATTCGACCATATAGGGATAGCAAGGACGCAGACTATGATATTGATATCGTTTGTCGTCTGGAGCGCCAAAAGAGCACATTTTCACCTGGTGTGGTAAAACATCTTGTCGGAAATCACTTAAAGACACACGGTACTTACGGAAAAATGCTTGATGATGAAAGTAGACGTTGCTGGACTTTAAACTATGCCGAAGACGATGGCATTGGATTTCACATGGATATTCTCCCCGCAGCTCGTGAAGAGTATTTTAAGCCCATAAATGCTATAGCGGTTACCAACAAATGCAACAAAAGTGGTATTTACAATTGGTCTTCCAGTAATCCTAAAGATTTTGCAAAATGGTTTTATGGGAAAAATAGAATTGCTTTTGAAAATGTAAAGCAGATGCAAAAACGGGCATTATTTGAAAAATATCGGCAAAACAGGTTTTTCAATAATCAAGATGAAGTACCGGATGTTCACGTAAAAACACCATTACAACGAGCTATACAATTATTAAAAAGGCATAGAGATATTCGCTTTAGTAATATGAATAATGAATCATGCAAACCGATCTCAATGATCATTACTGTATTAGCAGCGCAGATTTACCGAAACGAAACTACCATTTATGAGACTTTGAAAAACTTTACAAATACACTGTCACAGCATGCTAATCAAATCTTACCGTATTTTCGCTTTGACGAAACAATGGCGCGATCAACATATACGTGGATTACAAGAACTGCTAATGGTAAATGGTATATCCCGAATCCAACTAATACGGAGGAAAATTTTGCAGACAAATGGCATGAAGTGGAAAATGGAATCCATCACGCAAGAGCCCAAGCATTTTTCCAGTGGATAGCATGGGTCAAGGAAGATTTTTTCGACATTGCCAATCAACTCAATGAAGAACATTATTTTAGAGCTCTTGATATTTCCGGTTATAAAGATAAAAGTTTGTCTGTTTTTCAACCTAAACCGTTAATGTTTAACGTAACTCATCGCCAGAAACCTGAGTCAAAATGGTCGGTGCATATTTGTTATAAAGCTTCAATTAGCGCGAGTTACGACAGGAACGGATGGAGAGTATTTTCGGATGGTTCAAGCAAGTATGAAATTTTTAGCGGCGATCCAATAGCACGAAATAAAAGAATCTGCTTTAAGGCAAAAACAAATGTCCCGACACCATTTCAGGTGTTTTGGCAAATTGTTAATACTGGAGAAGAGGCTGCAATAGCAGGGTGTTTAAGAGGAGATTTCTATTCAAGTGATGGTGAATGCTCTTTTAAACCCGGCAAAAAAAAGCGAAGTGAGCCAACTAAATATTTGGGTGATCATTGGGCAGAATGTTTTATTGTTAAAGACGGTGTATGTGTAGCTCGAAGCGGTGAATTTGTGGTGAGGATAGTGTAAATATGAGCGATAAGAATATTATAGATGTCATCAGATATGTAAAACCGGAAGTGGAGCGGGTGTTGTGGGCACGAGCTGCCGGACGCTGCCAATTCAACGGATGTAACCGACTGCTATACAAATCTCCAATAACCCAAGAATTAGTGAATATTGCGGAAAAAGCGCACATATATTCTTTTTCTGAAAACGGCCCAAGAGGATGGGGAGTATTCAAGAAAAAACTGCAAAATATCAATAGCATCGAAAATCTGATGTTAATGTGCCATGACTGCCACAAAACAATTGATAAGGATAAAGACGGGGTCAAATATTCAGCATCACTGCTTCAACAGTGGAAAGAAAAACATGAGTATAGAGTGTATACTGTTACAGGCATTGCAGACGATCTAAAATCTCATGTGGTCTTCTATAATAGTAACATTGGAGAACAACGATCTTCTTTTCAGCAAAAAGAAGCGATGGGAGCGATGTTTGCACAAAATAGATTTCCTATTTCGGAAAATCCGATACATCTTTCTATGGCGTGGTCTAATGAAGATAATTCGCCTGTTTTTTGGGAACAGGAAGCAGATAATCTTCACCGTGAATTTAATAGAAAAATTTCGCCTCTAATTGAAGAAAATCCGACAAAACATTTCTCTTTATTCTGCTTAGCGCCTATCCCCTTGTTGATTAAGTTGGGAACATTGTTTACCGATCAATTTCCGGTTGACACCTACCAATTTATCAGAGAACCGAAAGGTTGGCATTGGCAGGAATTTCCCAACGGGTTTGAGTTTATTATCAAGACGCCAACAGAGAATAAAGGTAATCCGGCTTTGATTATTTCATTAAGCGATATTATTACTCATGACCGTGTGAAAAAAGTTATGGGCGAAGATGTTTCTATCTGGGAATTAACGGTTCCACAAAAACACATTCATAACGATAATATTCGTAACAAAAAGCAACTTTCAATGATGCGAGAAGCTGTTCGAAGGCTGACGATTCAGATTAAAGAAGCGCATGGGCTTTACATTCCACTTTCCATATTTCCTGCAATATCAGTTTCTTGCTCTATAGAGATGGGAATGGCAAGGATGCCGAAAGCGAATATGCCTTGGATTATTTATGATCAAAACAACAAAGAACGCAGCTTTATTGAAACAATAACAATAGGAAATGTTGATTGCTAATAATTATTTGTAAACAAAACGTCACTTGTATATCAATAATGGAAAGTGGATAAAAACGGTATCTATTATTTTTGATATCATCCAATACCCGCACCTATCGCAAATATTGGAATACCGCTATATTTCCACCATATCATGACACTGCGATTATTTATTTTATATATGAGTAAATAGATTTCGGCATTAAGGCTTCATTTTTCGGATTGTGTCAGAAAATCAAAATACACACAACTCTCAACCCGAAAGCGGAGCCGAATCAGGTTTTTGTGTTTTTTTATTTTGTGCAGAGCTATGAAAAGCGTTTCTTAGGTTAAATAAAAGGAATACGTTTCGATGACGAATGATTTAAAGTTCTTTACCAATGACGGCGATGGTTTTACGCTTTATGATCGCTTCAAGAGGGTTTTGTCGCATACTAAATACTTCGACATTTTGGTGGGTTATTTTCGTTCGTCAGGTTTCCACAGGCTTTACAAAGAGTTTGACGCAATAGATAAGATTCGCATTCTTGTTGGCTTGAACGTGGATAAACCGATATTTCAGATCATAGATACAGCGCAAAAAATACAAGGTGAATTCGATTTTGAGCAAAGTGACAGAATCAAGGATAACATATCGAACACACTTGTTAGAGAAGTCGAAGGTGCGGAAGATACAAAAAATGTAGAAGATGGCATATTGAAATTTGTTGAATATTTGAAATGCGGCAAAATTGAGATAAAAGCTCATCCGAGCCAAAATATTCACGCAAAAGTTTATATCATGCGTCACGGAGAGGGTGCGTTAGATTTTGGCCGTGTCATTACAGGATCAAGCAATTTTTCAGAAAGCGGCTTAGTTGCTCAACATGAGTTCAATGTTGAATTGAAAGACAGTCCTGACGTGAAATTTGCGTTGCAGCAATTTGAAAAGTTATGGAACGAGAGTATAGACGTCACAAAAGATTATATTGACACTATTTCAACTAAAACCCAACTGAATCCAGAAATCACGCCTTACTATGTGTATTTAAAATTCCTCTATGAATATTTCAAGGAAGAAATTAACGATGACCGCGATATTGATATTAAGTATCCGCAAAATTTTATGAAATTGAAGTATCAGGAAGAAGCCGTTTTGAACGCACGGCGCATTCTAAAAGATTATAACGGCGTGTTTTTGGCCGATGTGGTTGGTCTTGGGAAAACCTACATAACATCAATGCTTTTGCAAATTTTGAACGATGGGCAAAAATTGATTATTTGTCCGCCTACGCTTATTGACTATTGGGAAGAAACCTTGCGTGAGTTCTATGTTCCGGGGGCGAAAGTTGTGTCGCTTGGCAAGTTAGATAAGGTTATTAAGAAAGATATGGACAATTACGATTATATCGTAATAGATGAAGCGCACAGATTTAGAAACGAAATGACTGCCGGTTTTGATAATTTATATCAGATATGCAAGAATAAAAAAGTAGTTTTGGTTTCCGCAACGCCGCTTAATAATAAACTTGGTGATATTGAAGCGCTGTTGAAATTGTTTATGAATATGAAGAGCAGTCCTATCCCCGGAATGAAAAACCTTGAAAAGGTATTTGCTGATGCGAGGACACAGATTGACAAAGCAAAGAAAGACAACGATGATTCTCAAAAACATTTGGAAATTGTAAAGTATTGGTCAGCTAAAATCCGTGAGAATGTTTTACGCCATGTTATGGTTCGGCGCACCCGTACTGAAATCAAAAATTATTACCAAAAAGATATGCAAAATCAGGGACTCTCTTTCCCAGAACTTACATCGCCTGAAACGATTGTCTATGAATTTGACGACAAAGTGGAATTCGCATTCGACAAAACTATTGAATTGCTAAAAGATAATAATTTCCGATATTCACGCTATACTCCGTTGTTGTACTTAAAAAATGATCTTAATCAGTTTGAAATACAGCAGCAAAAGAATATGCGCGACTTCATGAAGGGTATATTGATAAAACGTTTGGAAAGCAGCTTTTGCGCCTTCAAAAAAACGGTTGAACGATTCGCTGAATCTTACCGCAGCTTTATTAAAATGTACAAGGCCGGAGAAGTTTATATCGGTAAGAAAAATATTTTTGAACTTCTTGAAGATGAAGATTTTGCGCGGATTGAAAAGTATATTGCCGAAGATAAATTGCAACGATATGAATCAAAAGATTTCAATGATAGTTTTATTGAGTGCCTTGATGCTGATTTGAAAATTCTTGAAAAGATACAATCACTTTGGGAAAATATCACTGATGACCCAAAACTTAACGCCTTTAGGCATGCGTTAAAAACAAAACCTATTCTCAAAAAGCAAAAGTTAATTATATTCACAGAGGCAAAAGAGACCGCCGATTATCTGTATGAAAATTTAAGCAAAGAGTATCCGAAAGATGTTTTCGCCATATCAGGCGCTGGCGGTATGTTTCGCGGCGAAACCCATAATTTCCAAACGTCAAAAGACTTGGTAGAAGAGAGTTATAAACCATTTGCAGACAAGTCGAAACAAAAAGACAATATACGAATTTTGATAACAACAGATGTTCTCGCAGAAGGTGTGAACTTACACCGTTCTAATGTTCTTATCAACTATGATCTGCCGTGGAATCCGACCCGCGTTTTACAAAGAGTCGGACGTGTAAACCGTGTTGGAACGGAACATTCCAAAGTTCATCTTTTTAACTTCTTCCCAACGGAAAAGTCGAACGATAATCTACGCTTGGAAGAGAATATAATTGCAAAAATCAACGCATTTCATAGTGCTTTGGGTGAAGATTCAAAGTATCTGTCGCCGGATGAAGAGATCGTCCAACATGGCTTGGCTGAACGCCTTTACAAGCGGTTGACATCTGCACCTGTTGAAGAAAGTGAGGATGAAAATTCTACACTTGGTTACTTAAAGTTGTTACGCGATATCAGGGATAAAGACCCTGATTTATTTAAACGTGTCAAAAATTTGCCTAAAAAAATCCGAGCTACGCAAAAGATACCAAACGGCCACGCAACAGGGTTATTGACATTCTTTCGCAAAGGGACATTGAAGAAATTTATATATTCTACTGACCGCGTAAATTCCGAAGAATTGACGCTAAACGAGGCGGTGCAAAAATTTGAGTGTCCTGAAAACGAAAAAAATATCAAGCTGCCTGAAATCTATTATGACTTGTTGGCCGCAAATAAGAAACATTTGCAAGAAATAACACAAGATGACGATATTGACGCTGCAAAAGGAAATTCTAATATCAAACAAATTGTTTCTATGCTTGACGGAATAAAGAAGCATAATGATTATACAGACGCTGATAGAAATCTTATAATTATAGCCGGAAAAAATATAGCCAACGGCTCACTCAGCAAATACAAGGCTAAGAATATGTGGGAAAAGCTAAAGAATGCGAAGAACCAGCAGCAGGCTCTTGGAGTCGTGAAAGATTTCCAAAACGACTGGCAGGGAATAGAGAATATCAGAATTTCCGAAGGTAAAAACGAAGTTATACTTTCCAAGTGCTTTCAAAGGGACGAATAATGCAGAGAAATGAAGCAACAAAACTAATTCAAGAGACATTTGAAGCCTCTTATGACGAAAGCCGTTTTCGCCGTTTTATCAAGGAAATCTTTTACAATACTGAAGAGCGCGGCAGTCAATGTCCTATAAAGGAAGCGTATAAAGATTCTATAAAATCTTGCAAGTATCTGTTTAAGTATGTTACCCCCGACCAATATAAGACGGAAATCGCCGTGCTTGCTGTCCACGTTGCAAATAAGCATAAATTGGAAAAAGCGCGTTCTGAACAACGTAATTTTATCGCTTCGTTTATGAAAACTCGGAGCAAGGAAGCTGTCTTAGTAGCATTTTATACAGATGACAATAAAAGAACCGATTGGCGTTTCTCTTTTGTCCGCAAAGAAACTAATTTTGATTTTGATACCCATAAATCAATAACTGTTATTTCTCCAGCCAAGCGATATTCGTATCTTGTTGGTGAAACCGAGACCAGTCACACCGCCCAATTTCAACTTTTGCCGCTTTTAGAGAAAGAGCGAAATAATCCTACTCTGAAAGATTTGGAAAACACGTTTGAAGTTGAGAAGGTATCTAAGGATTTCTTTGAAAAATACAAAGGGCTTTATCTCAAACTTCTTGAAACGATGGAAGAGATTATTGCGAAAGATAAACAGGTAAGCGCAGATTTTACTAATCATAATATATCCGCGGAATTGTTCTGTAAAAAACTTCTCGGACAAATCGTATTCCTGTATTTTATCCAAAAGAAGGGTTGGTTAGGCGTTGAAAAAGGTCAAGAGTGGGGTTCAGGCGACCGTCGTTTTTTGCGTACGCTATTCAATGAAGCTCATACAAAAGGTAAAAGCTATTTTAATAACTACCTTGAACCACTGTTTTACGAAGCGTTGGCAACCGAACGTTTACATCATTACTACGATAAACTTGGATGTAAAATCCCGTTCCTGAATGGTGGATTATTTGATCCGGTAAATAGTTACGATTGGGTTGAAACTGATATCAAAATCCCAAACAAACTGTTTTCTAATGAAGATAAGGACGGCATACTTGATGTCTTTGATGTTTACAACTTTACTGTAAAAGAAGATGAACCATTAGAAAAAGAAGTTGCTGTTGACCCGGAGATGCTTGGTAAGGTATTCGAGAATTTGCTTGAAGGTCACGACCGTAAATCAAAAGGCGCTTTCTATACTCCGCGCGAAATTGTTCACTATATGTGCCAAGAGAGCCTTACTCACTATTTGCATTCAAAATTAAATAAATCCGTTGCGTTGGAAGATTTATCATTCTTTATCCGCTACGGTGATACGTTCTCGGAGATTGAAGATAAGGTTGGCGAAATAAAATCTTATTCGTCTATTCTGTCACCAAGCATAAAAGAGAATGCCAAAGAAATAGACCAAGCATTAGTTGAAGTAAAAGTTTGTGACCCCGCCATAGGTTCAGGTGCGTTTCCGGTTGGTCTAATGCACGAAATTGTCCGCGCACGTTCGACTTTACTGAATGCCGGATTTATCAAGAAAGACAAACACCGGACAATTTACGAATACAAGCGTCAAGCCATCCAAGAATCTCTGTATGGTGTGGACATAGAAGAATCTGCAATAGAAATCGCCAAGTTGCGTTTGTGGCTTTCTTTGATTGTGGACGAAGACGATATAAACAACATCAAACCATTGCCTAACTTGGATTATAAAATTGTAGTGGGTGATAGCTTGATAAGCAAATTTGAAAATGATATTGTTGAAATAGACTGGGAAAGGAAAAATCAAGTTGGTGAAGATCAGAGAGCTAAGAAACATATAGAAGAATTGCAATTAAATTTAAAAGAGTTGGTTGAAAAACAAAAACAATATTTTGAGACAACTGGACTCACAAAAAAGGCAGACTTAAAAAAAGACATTTGTCTTTTAAAAATTAAGATTTTAATCAATCAACTATCATATAACAAATTTTGGTACGAACAAGAAAATCCTAAGTATAATGGTTTTACAGAACCTGCACAAAAAGATCTAATTAGAGACGCTGAAATAGATTTGCGGATTAACGCTTTCAAAAACAGTATTCAAAAACTCCAAAATTTAGAAAACAATCCTCAAAAAGTATTGCGTTTTTTTGATTGGAAGTTGGATTTCCCTGAAATAATGAATTCTGCTTTGGTACAACAAAATACTGAATCCTGCGGAACGTCTATTGGGTTTGATATTGTGATTGGAAACCCACCGTATGTTAGAGTTCAAAATCTTACACATGACGAAATAGATTCACTTAAAAAAAGATGGAGTACCGCATGGAAAAGAATTGATATTTCTACCCTATTTATAGAATGTTCTCACTGCATTGTAAAAGATTCTGGAATAACAAGTTTTATTTCTTCTAATCAGTTCATTACAACCGAATATGGTAGATTGATGAGGAACTACTTAATTGAACATACATCATTGTTTAAATGTTTGGATTTTGGTGATTTGAAAGTGTTCGAAAACGCATTAACTTATGTGAGCATTTTCTTTTTTAGTAAACCTAAAAGGCAAACATTTTTATATTCTAAAATTAATTCACTCCCCTTTAGCAAACCAACAACTTATGATATTGTTGAGTATGCAGGATTAACAGATAACACATGGTCTTTGGGAGCTAAAGAAGTTTTATCTATTATCGAAAAAATCAAAAAACAAAAATACCATTTATCTAGCTATGCAAAATGTTGGGCTGGAGCATTCACAGGTTTAGATGATAAATTAATGTTCGACATTGACGATGAAATATCTGAAATAGAAAATGATTTATTATTGCCGGTTATTCGGGCGCAAGGCTGTGAAAGATATTGCTATGCTGCGCCAAGTAAAAAAATCTTTTATCCTTATTATGACGATGGAAATGAAACGATAATTATTTCACTTAATGAAATACAACAAAAATATCCTATTGCATACCAATTCATACAAAATAATGCGATGTTATTGAAAAACCGAAAAGATTCAAGGAAAACATTTGCCGAAAAAAAGAATTGGTACGGACTTGTTCGCTTTGGAAAGTTATCACGATTCAGAAAACCCAAAATTGTTAGTCCGGGTGAAGTGAAGCATAACAAATTTTCGCTTGATATGACAGGCTCTGCTTTTAGCTGTGGCCGTGTTTTTTCAATCACATCTGAAAACGATAACCTTGATATAAAATTTTTGTTAGGGTTGTTAAATTCAAAACTAATAGAATTTTATCTTCACAATGTTTCATCGCCAAAACAAGGCGGATATTATTCTTACTCATCAACGGTAATTGATGAAATACCTGTTCCTGATCTTTCTGTAGAGCAACCTTCTATAATCAAAATTGTTGATGAAATATTGAAGAATAAACAATCCGACCCAACCACCGATACCTCTGTGCTTGAAGCCAAAATCGACCGCATGATTTACGAGTTATATGGATTGAGTGATGAGGAAATTGAAATTATTGAAGGACGGCCAATAACGAATGGGATTCATCATGGAAAATAAAACAAAAAAATCTCAATTTTTGAGTATGGCTTTTTCTGAAAAAGCTGTTACCATAATTCTATGTGGAACGGTGTTAGTTTATTTGATAAGTTTTTTGGCATCTGTATATTTTGGAAGCGGACATTTTTTTAAGTATTTGGATGAAGAAAAAATGGGACAATTCGGAAATTTTATTGGAGGTACTCTCGGTACAATTTTAGTCTTTGTAAGTGTCATTTTATACTATATGGCATTGAAAGAGCAACGAAAGGATATAAGAATAAATCAAGGTACCCTAAAATTACAAATCCAAGCTTTGGAGCAACAAATAACAGAATTTAAAGCACAAAGAAAAGAGTTAGAACAAACAAGAAATGTTTTTGAAGAGCAAACAAAAATATACAAATTGCAAATGCAAACGATGAAAACTAAACAGTTTGAATCCAATTTTTATTCCTATTTAGATATTTATTTGAAAATTAAAGGTGAGTTAAATGAAATAAATAATAAAAATTTTGCATCTGGAATATGTCGAGATATTCAGGTAAATACTTCCTTAAAAGAAGTAAATATTATTGGATGTCACGATATTATTAACGATAGATATCGTCAGGTTCATTCCTCTCTTCGAAGCAATATGTCACGTTATTTCAAAACAATTTTTCATTTAATTAAAATTATCGATAGCAGTAGTTTAAGTGAAGAGGAAAAGAAAGCTTATGCGGATACGTTTAAATCTCAAATGGAAGATAGTGAGCTACTTATTTTATATTATTATTGTCATTCTTTTTATGGTAATAATTTTCAAAGTCTAATATTAAAGTATAACATTTTGGAACATTTACATCCGCTAACGAAAATTGAATTTAAAAACAAATACGAATTAACTGAGCAAATGGAATTGTATAATTTTACTGAAGAATTGTCTAAATTAATTGACAAAAATATATGTTTGGCTTCATCTTTGGAAAACACGGAAGCTATAAAAGAGTCAAAAGAGCATTTGCAATATGGAATCATATTGTCGTTCAATATAGATATGGAATTTAAATTTGAAATTCAATATAAGCATACGGAAGATATGAAATTTCCATTTCAAGATAAATTTTGCGATTTTGTAACCCATTTTCTGTATGATAAGTTTTACTATTCTAAATTTTTAATACCAACTGACAATAACGAAATAGAACCATCAATCATTAAACGTGGCAATAATACAACCTTTTCATATACTATAAAGGAAGTAAAATGACTATGATAGCGATGAACCAAGAAGAGAAATTCCTCAATTTATTTAAAGGTGGTTTGAGAATACAGGCGCATACCATGTCTATAAAAACATTATTGAGTGATAGAAATCTCCAACGAATTAATTATAGTCCTTACTATCAAAGAAATTATGTATGGGATGTTGTTAAACAAACCTTTTTTATTGAAAGTGTAATATTAGGTACAGAGATACCACCATTGATTCTTTTCAAATCTGGAATGTCAAAGATAGAAGTTATTGATGGTAGACAAAGATTTGAAACTTTGAAGCGATTCAAACAGAATGAATTTAAATTAAATGCAAAAGGGCTTATTGCATTACAGGCTTTAGGTAAAAAAACTTTTCACACATTAAACCCTATTATTCAAAATACATTTTGGGATTCACATATTAGAGTTTTTGAATTTGAAATTATTAATGAACCAAATCTTGATGAAAATATAGAAGACAAAATTAAAAAAGAAATTTTCCGTAGATACAATACTGGAATAACCCCATTGACAACTGTTGAAGTCGATAATGCAAAATACGAAAATGATGTTTTATCGAATAATTTTGAAGATGAATTAAATAAGGACAAAGTGTTTCGTCAAGGTGTTAAAGAATGTTTTTTTCATAATGAGAATGATGACAGCGACTTGCTGTCTAAAATGGTAAATTATTTAAGAAAGTGTTATATATTAAGTAAGTTTCCAATTTCTAAATATGCTCAGGGGGCGCAAAGAGTAGAAATCATAGACTTGTTGTATGATTCTTCTGTCGATTCTATGACGGAACAGGATTTAAAAAGTGATATGTTGAAGTATAACGAACAAATTAAAAAAATAGCTCAAACGCATGATTATTTTATTAAAAATGAGAAAAATGATAAATTAAAAAATAAATTAATCTATGAATGTTTATTATGGGCTATTAGAGTTCTTGAAAGTGAAAATGTAAATATTGATTTAACAAAACAAGCTCCAATATTAAAAAAACACTTCAAAGATAATATTGAGATTTATTCTCAAGAAAATCCTCATTATTCAAAAAGTGTAATCGGCAGATTCAACGATATTGCCAATTTTTTTATGAGTATCACAGGTTTTAATTTCGAGTTATATTTACGAAATGATGACTTTGCTAAGACTGTTAAAAAATTACGTCAAAACGAAGATGATTTACACGATGAGATAAAACAACTTGAAAATTTAAGAATAAATAAGCCATCACCGATATCGGTATATGTAGATGACTTAAAAACGGAAGTAAAGTCTAATAGGTATTTGATTCGTCCGTCATATCAAAGACAAGAACGAATAACGATTTTAAAAGCATCTTCTATAATAGAGAGTATTTTGTTAAATATAAAATTACCGCCGATTTTTATTTATAAACGCAGTGATAACATAAAAGAGGTCATCGATGGACAACAAAGGTTGTTGTCCATTATAGGTTTTCTTGGAGAACAATATACAGATGAAAAAGGAGAATTAGCTTTTTCAAAAAATGACAGTTTTAAATTAAAAGGATTAAAAATACTTACAGAGTTAAATGGTAAAAGCTATTTAGAATTGTCTCAAGAGCAAAAAGACAAAATTTTAGATTTTATTATAGATGAAATTATTATAGAAGAACGTATTAACGAAGGATTTGAATCGACCGACCTTTTCATTCGATTAAATCAAAAACCATATCCAATAAGACAAAATACATTTGAAATGTGGAATTCAACTGTTGACAAAGATATAATTCAAAAAATTAAAACTGTAACAAATAAACATATCTTATGGTTTTTTAGCAGAGGAATAAATGTCGAAGAACGAACAGATAGAATGGATAATGAAGAGCTTATTACGATCTTATCTTGTATAGTTTATTATAATAAAAATAATGAGCATGGTTATGGTAAAATATTAGGATTGTTTCCACGACAAGATAGAATAACTTGTAGACTAAAAAACAAGAACTCTTTAACGGATTTTTTAAATAAGTTAGAAAAAAACGCATCTGAGAAAGAAACATTCTTTGAATGTATTGACAAAACTGACAAATTAATAGATTTTTTGGGTCGATTATTAAACAACCCCTCAAAAGAAAAATTAAACAATCTTTTGAATGTAAAGGAATCTAAGCAATTCGTAAGGTCATTTCAAGATTTTTATATTATATGGCTTATATTGGACAAAGTTCCATTAGATATTTCTGTAGATGAATATGATAATATTTTAAATGATATTACATCGTCTTTACGTATGTTAAAAAATGCTGACAATAAAGCGATTGATGAACAGTACGAAATAGATTTTAAAAAGAAAATATCCGATGATAAATATGAAATATAAAAGTCAAAAACAATAAAAGGTAATTCAAAATATGCCCAAAAATACTAACATAAAGATACCCACAAAATCCAATCCCAAGAAAAACTGGAATTCAGAGAGGGTAAAACATTGAAAACGCTCCTTTCATTCCTTAAAAACGCACCTGCAATCCCAGCTACAACAGCATGGTATTTAGAATCGGTTGCCATATCAAAGGGAAGACAGGAACTTTTCACCCGTCAATCCCCGCAAAAGCTAAAAACATTGCGCGAACACGCGCTTATAGAAAGCGCGGTATCATCTAACCGTATTGAGGGAGTGACTATCGCGCCGTCACGT